>DATFCK010000345.1:0-13679 GCA_035253185.1 Chthoniobacterales bacterium
TATCGCTTGTTATCACCATCGCGAAGTTCCCAGGCTTCATGTTCGCCGGTACTGGCTCCACTGGGAACTGCCGCCCGGCCGAAGCCGCCACCCTCCAGACGCACATCGACTTCGACGGTGGGATTGCCGCGGGAATCCAGAATCTCGCGGGCACGAATTTCTCGAATAGAAGTTGTAGCCATAACGCGGAAAAAATTTGCGGCGCTATCATGCCAACGAAGTGGGCAGACAGCAATGGGTAGTCGTTCGGGACGGAATAATGGACAGCCGGCCGGATGAGACTGACGCCGGTTGGCGCCAGAACGGTGAAACTTTGCACGATTTAGATTGCCCAAAATTCATAGACTCCTCAAAAATCATATCCGAGCGCGTCCATTAGAATCACCGATGCGACCAGCCGCAGCCCTAGCGAAATTAAATATGCAGTCCTGGCCGGAACATCTTCTGACTCTGGTCAATTCCACTGCCGCTATCACCGGCATCATCGGGGCTGCCCTCGTTCTGGTTTCGCTCGGATTGCTTTACTTCAGCAATGCCGAGATTAGCCGCCGCGCGTCCGATCAGGATCTTTCACCGGAAGAACGCGAAGCCAGACGCGCCCGGAGCGTTCAAAACGAAAAGGCCATCGCGGCGTTCCGCAAATCGGAAAAGGAAATGAGTTCGCGCCTAACCAAAACCGAAGGGGAACTGCTGAAGGCTCGCCGGTCCGAGGAAGCAAAATCGTTGCGCCTGGCCCAAACCGAAGCCGACCTCGCCGCCGCCAACAAGGCCGCCCGGGACCAGGCCGCGCGAGCCGCAAAAGCAGAAGCGCAATTGACCGAAATTCGACGCGGGGAAGAAGCGAGATCATTGCGGTTAAACCAGACCGAAACGGATCTCGCCGCTGCGAAAAACTCCGGAAAAGAACAGGCTGAACAACTCGCCAAAACCGAAGTGGAACTGGGCCGGCTCCGCGCGTCCGACGAAGCGAAATCGCAGCGCGTTACGCAGACGGAAGCAGATCTCGCGGCCGCGCAAAAATCAAACAAGGAACAGGCGATGCGAGTGGCGGAACTCGAAGCGCAACTGGCGGAGATTCGCCGATCCGAGCAGGAAAAATCTTCGCTGCTGTCGCAGGTTGAATCGGATTACGCGGGCACCCAGAAATCAGAACAGGACAAAGCCCAACGACTGGCTCAACTGGAAGCGGAGTTGGCAAAGGCGCGCCAATCGGATGAAGCAAAAACCGCGCGGGTAACCCAACTCGAGAAGGATATCGCCGCCGCTCAGCGGGTAATCCAGGAGAATGCCGACCGCATCGCAAAGATGGACGCCGAACTTACCCGAACGCGGCAGGCCGCCGAAGAAGCGAAAGCAGTCGCCGGCAAACTGGAGGCGGAGCAAAAACCGCGCGCCATCACACCCGAGCAGCGCCTAACTTTTTTGGAAGCAGTCCGCGGTCAATCCCGCGGCCCAGTTATCGTGTCGGCAATATTTTTTAACAGTGAAACGCACGAGTTTGGCAAACAGATCACCAAACTGCTCACGGATGCCGGGTTTACCCTGCTGGAAGATGAGCCGCTCAACTTCTTTACCACCGGCCGGCCACCCAGCGGAGTGCGGATCGGCTTTAAGAGCGAAAGCAACGAACCGGCGCATGTGGCCACGTTACTCAAAGGTTTTCGCGCGATCGGACTGGATCCGCCCCGAACGACCCTGGTGAATTCCGATTCCGACGATGTGGTAGAGATCCAAGTCACTCCGCGCCCATAGCCATGGAGGACCACGGCCGGACTTCGCACTGGCATTGTCGACTCAAGTGGTTAACGTACGCGCCAATGTCTCATTTTAGCCGTATAGCCGCGGTGACAGTGCTGTCGGCCCTGGGCCTCAACGCCGCGGAAGCGCCGCGCCTATCCTCGGATCAACTGGCAAAGGCGATTCGTAACGATGCCATCAGCATTCCGACCCCGGGCGAATTGTTCGCCGCCCTCGGCAAACCGGGCAAACCTAACTGGTCCGATCAATTTCGCGGACCGATTCCGACCACCTATAAGAATCGTCCCCAGATTGCTCTCAATCTGGGCGGTCTGATCGCTGACGGATTTATCGCGGTGGAAGCGCAGGACGGCCAGCAGGTCAAGAATATCGGCACTGACATCATCAAGATGGCGAAGGCGCTGGGCGTGAGTGAAAACATTCTCAGCCGCGGCAATAGCATCAACGACTTTGCTGAAAACAACAACTGGGACGCGCTGCAGGAAGAACTGGAAGCGACTCAGAATGAGGTCAAATCGTCGATGCAATCGCACCAGGACCAGGACCTGGTGATTCTCGTTAGTCTGGGAGGATGGATTCGCGGCACCGAAGTCGTTAGTTCGGCCATCCTGAAAAATTATAACGAACAAAGTGCCAGAGTGCTGCGGCAACCGGCGTTGGTGAATTTCATTCATACCAAGGTAAAGGATATTTCGGCGGACACGCTTAATGATCCGCTGGTAAAAAAAGTTTCCGATCAGCTGGGAACAATTGAGCAACTGGTGGCTTTTCCGCCGGGCAAAACCCCCACCATCGATGACATCCGCAAAGTGCACCAAGCGGTTAATCATGTAATGGCTGAGATTCAGGAGAAGCCGGACAAAAAATGAATCGAATCGGCCTAACGATTTGCAGCCTTGTAATCAGCGTATGGAGCAGTATGGCCGCAGCTGAAACCGATCGCGAGGTCCAGGCCCATAAGATGGTGCTGGATCTGGCCGGCGCCTTTTCCAATGAGGGTTTTAAGATGCGCGACGGTCACTGGACGGGGGCGCTGAAACAAAAAGAGAATGCGCTGGTGGCGGTCAATCTCTACGCCGGGAATCAGTACTGGTTCTCGGTCGGCGCGGTGGAACCGGCTAAAAAGATCGATGTCGCGGTTTACGACGAGACTGGCAACCGGGTCACCACTGACAACTACAGCGAGGGTGAGAAGGCAGCGGCCGGGTTTTCGCCCGCCAGCAGTGGCCAATATTACGTTTCAGTGGGTCTGATCGAAGGCGGAGAGAGCACTTTCTGCCTGGTCTACTCGTACAAGTAACGGCACCGGCGCTTCGGAAATTCCTGGGCTAGGTCGGCGGCCAAAGCTGAGGTCGAATTCGATTCCAGGAGGACCTCGGAATTCCCCCATCAGTCCGGCACCGGGCGATTCCTGCCAGAAACTCTATAAATATAATAGAATCGGAATAGCTTTAGCTCTATACTTGGCTCCGCCCATGAACGTGCCCAAAACTGTTGTCCTGCTGAGCGTGATCGCGATCGCACTCTCGCTTTCAAGCTGCGTCCAGTTGTTCGGCAAACGCTCCAAGCCAGCCGCGACCAACCACGCGCTATACGCAGTTAAAACCGACAAAACCCCGTTTTACCGATTTGGCCCTCAGCAGGTCAATGGCCCGGACCGTGACCTCTCTCGCGACACCACTGTAACCGTGATCCGGAGATCAATGGGATATTCAAAAGTTCGACTCGAGGACGGCGAAGAAGGATTCGTAGCCAGCGAAGATCTGAGCCGCGCGCGGGAAAAGCTGATTGCCCACGCAGACACGTCGGCTGGCCCCGATTTATCGCACCTTCCCCCTCCGCCTCCGGTTCAACTACCGGTCGCCGACCCGCCATCTTCTGAATTCGAGCCCAGTCCGTTGCCGCAACCGCTGCTGCCCTAACGGCTGGGGGAAAGCGACCAACGTTCAACGTTCAACGTTCAACGAGCGCAGCCCCGCTTTGTGCGAGCTAATTGCTATCGGTTTGATGGAGTAGACGGTTCGAAGTCGTAACCAGGAACCTTTTAGTCGGCTGCGCGCTCTCTTAGCCACATTGCGCGTTGGCCATTGAAATTCGGGTGCGTTCTAGGCACTGAGTGGCGCAAGTCGCGGCACGGTTTATCGTTCGGATAACGCAAACCGCAGTCATGCTTTCCTTACAAGTGTTTTACGAAGGCCACGTCCAGGGCGTCGGTTTTCGCTGGACGGTTCGTCGAATCGCTACCGGGTTTGACGTGATGGGATGGATTCGAAATCTTCACGATGGCCGGGTGGAGCTGCAAGTGGGCGGCGAGGATAGCGAAGTGCTGGCGTTTCTGGATGCGATCAAGAAGAGTGAGCTGGCATCCCACATTCGCGGCCAGGAGCAGACCTCACTACAATCGCCCCCCAACGCCCGCGGATTCGAGATCAGACAATGAGCAGTGCCGCGGTATCGGTCCGCAGCCTAACGAAAATATACCCGTTGCCGTTTCGCCGTGGCCAGGTGCGGGCGGTGCGGGACCTCAATCTCGAAATCGATCCCGGGCAGGTGTATGGCCTGCTTGGGCCTAACGGTTCCGGAAAAAGCACCACCCTTAAAACCATTCTGGGGCTGGTGTGGCCCAGCAGCGGGGAGACGCGCATTTTCGGAAAGAGCAGCCGGGAAGTGGCCAGCCGCGCGGAGGTGGGTTTCCTGCCGGAGAACCCGTATTTCTACAAATATCTGACCGCGGAGGAAACCCTGCGATTCTTTGGCCGGCTGTCCGGGCTTGATCGAAAGTCGTTGCCGCGTCGCATCGACGAATTGCTGGGCATTGTCGGCCTAACCGCAGCCCGGAAACGAAGACTGGCGACTTATTCAAAGGGAATGCTTCAGCGAATCGGCCTGGCCCAGGCGATGATCCATAATCCGCGGCTGCTGGTACTGGACGAGCCGACCGCCGGGGTGGACCCGGTGGGTTCGCGCGAGATTTGCAACCTCATTCTGAGCCTCAAATCGCAGGGAATAACAGTGCTGTTGTCATCTCATCTACTCGCTCAGGCCCAGGAAATCTGCGATCGAGTGGCAATTCTGGCTGAGGGCATTCTGGTCCGCGAAGGCCGGCTGGAAGATTTGATTTCGCGCGCCAACCAGACCGACGTGGTGGTGGAAAATGCTTCCACCGAAATGTTGAGCGCACTGGACGACGTCGTTAACCGGCATGGCGGCCGGTTAGTGGCACACCGCAAGTCTACCCGCACACTGGAGGAACTGTTCCTCGAAGCCACCGGGGGCGGAACGGAGCCGAAATGAACAAATCCATTTCCGTGCCGGAAAAAGTGAGCTCTGCCGAGCAGGCGACGACCGGCGCAGCGTCAGGGGGCTCGTCTCAGGCCGCACTCCCCGGCAGCCGCGCCATTCATCACCGGCGGTTTTCTCCCCGGCGGATTCTGGCCATCGGCACCAATACCTTAACCGAGCTGACCCGGCTGAAGGTATTCTATTTCCTGCTGTTTTTCGGAATGCTCTTGATTGGCGGGTCGGTGTTCCTGGCCCGGTTCAGTTTTCAACAGGAATTTCAGATTCTGAAAGACATTTCGTTAGGCGCAATGTCGATCTTCAGCTCGTTGCTGGCAGTGATCGCCACCGCGCGATTGATCCCCCAGGATATCGAGGACCGCACCATCTATTCAATCCTGGCCAAGCCGGTGCCGCGATTCGAGTATTTGTTAGGCCGGCTCGGCGGAGTCTTGCTCTTGCTCGCCCTAACGATGGCGGCGATGAGCGTTCTGTTCCTGCTCGTTCTTTACACTCGCGAACAGGCAGTTTTGCGCGAAACGGCCGCTCAGATGACCAACCTCCCGGCCGACCAGCTAAACCAGGCGCTCCAGTCGGTGCGCGCTTCGGCATTGAATGCCGATCTATTCCCGGCGATCGCGATCATTTATCTCAAGGCTTGTTTGCTGGCTTCGTTAACCCTGTTCGTTTCCACGTTCGCCTCCACCAATATTTTTACGGTCATCGTAATGGTGTTCGTTTATTTCATCGGCCATCTTCAGGCGACCGCCCGGGAATACTGGCTGCATCAACACGGCGCAGATTGGATCACACAACTTTTCCTGGCGGTGGTGGCGCTCGTTTTTCCGGACCTGCAGGCATTCAACCTGGTGGATGAGGCGGTCCTCGGAAATGTAATTCCGATCGGGTTATTTCTAAGAATCGCCAGCCTTGGCGTATTTTACATGGCGGTCTACATCGCGTTGTCCGTAGTCGTGTTTTCCGGAAAAGAATTGTGACACGCGCATTGCTCACTGCTGCTGCTCTCGTTCTGTTTGGAGCGGTTCGCCTTCCGATCGAGCACGGACTAACGGTCCAGCAGGAGCGACTGCGTTTTACCCGGGTTCCCCTCGGGCTGGATTTGCGGGAGCAACTGGGCCAGCTCGGTTTCGTGGCCGCGCTGAGCGGTTTTCGCGCCATTGTGGCCGATGTCCTGTTCATTCAGGCCCACGTGGCTTGGGAACAAACGGAATGGGGCCGGGTGCTTTTGCTTTTCCGGCAGGCTACAACATTACAACCCCGTTCGATCATGTTTTGGGACATGGCGGCATGGCACATGGGATGGAATGCCAGCCGGGCGGCGATCGACAATCCGGCGCAACCCCGTCTCACCCTCCGGGTAAAAGCCCAGCGAGAATATTTCGCCCTGGCCCGGGATTTTCTGGAGCGCGGTATCCGGAATAATCCCGACCGGCCGCAGTTATATGAGTCGCTGGCGCGCCTTTACAAAGAGAAATACGGCGATCACGCGCGAGCATCGGAATACTTCGCCCAAGCGGCCCAAAAGCCGGGTTCTCCCAGCTATAATAAACGGTTCGCGGCTTACGAACTTTCTTATGTCGAAGGCCGCGAACAGGAAGCCTATGATGCCTTAAAACGGCTCTATGATATGGGCCCGCAAGAGCGGCTGCCCACCCTTATTCGGCGATTAAAGTTTCTCGAAAACCGGCTGAATATCCCTGAAGATCGCCGAATCAAAGACTCGGACCGTTAAAGTTTACAGGGGGATATACGTTACAACGCATTCACCCGAGGCGTTGAAACAAAGCTGGCTTAAAACCGTAATCCTTTGTGACCTTTAACGTTTCGGCCAAACCATGCGATTCGCCATTTTCAGCGATGTTCATGCAAATCTCGAAGCGCTGGAAGCGGTGCTGAGCGATGCCGAGCAGCGCGGCGCCACGCATTACGTTTGTCTAGGCGATGTGGTTGGTTACAACGCCAACCCGCACGAATGTGTTGAGCGCATTCAGGCGATGGACTGCCCGATCGTGAAAGGTAACCACGACGAACAAGCCTCGTTGACCGAATCATCGCGTGATTTCAACGAGCTGGCGGAGCACGCGATCGAGTGGACCCGCGCGAACCTCAAGCCCGAGGACAAGGATTGGTTGCGCGATCTCCGGCTCGAGCGACAGGTGCGCGATTTCACCATTGTGCATGCCACCCTCGATACTCCCGCGCAGTGGGGATATGTTTTCAACAATCTAGATGCCGCAGCCAGTTTCACTTATCAGCACACCGCGATTTGCTTTTTCGGTCATACCCATGTGCCGATGGCATTCATTCGCGAAGATGGAGTACGGCGAGTCACGTTCGAACTGTTACGCATTGACCCGGGACGCAAATATTTCATCAACGCCGGCAGCACCGGTCAGCCCCGGGACGGGGATTGGCGGGCCGCCTATTGCCTCTACGACAGTGAGGAAAATATCGTTGAATTACATCGGGTAAGATACGATCTGGATACCGCTCAGAAGAAAATCATAAAAGCCGGATTACCGCGGCTGCTGGCGGAACGATTGGCAATGGGAAGATAAATTGGCCCGGGAGGAATCGCTACGGTGAGCTCAGAAGTTCAGGCTAACGGCGAGGTAAAGTCGATCCTGATCATTAAACCGAGCTCGCTGGGAGATGTGGTTCACACCTTGCCGGCGGTCGCGGCGGTGCGGGATGCGTATCCGACCGCCACCATCACCTGGGTAATCAATCCAGAGTGGGCGCCGCTATTACGCGGGAACCAGGATGTGAACCATGTCCACATTTTTCCCCGGGGCGACTTTCGCGGCCTGGGAGCGTCTACCAGTCTCCTACCGTGGCTTAAGCAAACCAGAAAACTTCGGCCCGATCTGGCGCTGGATTTTCAGGGCCTGCTGCGAAGCGCGTTAATCGGCAGGGTCAGCGGTGCCAAACGACTGCTCGGCATGAGCGACGGCCGTGAAGGATCGCGGTTGCTGTACCATTCGTCCGCCAAAGTGAATCGGCGCGAACACGCGATCGAGCGGTATTTGAAACTGGCCGAGGCGGCCGGCGCCAGGATAGGCGATTCGCTTCGGGCGCCGATTCCGAGTGGTGATCCGCTGCCGCGTTTCGACGAATATCCGCCGTTCATTCTGCTACATCCGTACTCTCGCGGTAACAGCAAATCGTTATCCAATGCGGTGATTGAAGAGATTTGCCGCGCATTCGCTCCTACTCGGGTGGTGATCGTGGGCCGTTCCCAGCGCAAGATTGAGCCGCCGGAAAATTGCGTCGAGCTTACCAACCAAACTACATTGCTGCAGTTAGTCCGGCTGATCCGGGTTGCGCGCTTCATCATCAGTGTCGACAGCGGTCCGATGCATATCGCCGCGGCGGTAACGGATCGATTGCTATCGATCCATACCTGGACGAATCCGGCGCGGGTCGGGCCGTATAATCCCGATGCCTGGGTTTGGAAACATGGCAATCTGGTGCGCGTTGCCGATCTTGAAACTACAAAACTGCGACGCCGCGGCCGTAAATTCAAGGTGAAGGATGTGCCCAACATTGTGGAATTGATCCGCCCGCTGGTGCCGATCGATCCCATGCTGGCGTAGATCCGCAGCTTCGATCCGTGAAAACCGGGTTAGCGCTGGGAGTAACAAGCATTGTTATTCTCGCGCTCGCATTGTGGATCGTCTGGCCGCGCTCGCCTAACGAACCGGTCGACCGCAAGATGACGTTTACGCACAAGGCGCCGCCCCCAGGTCCGGTGATCGATCCGCCGTTCGGCTTTCACTGGGGAGATTCCATGGCGCACGTGGAAGCGTTACTCAATTATTCATCAGCCGAGATCGTAACCCGGATGGCGACCGGCGCCGGTGAATCCTGGATTGTGGAAGGATTGATTCAACCCGGGCTAAAGAATGCCACGTTTACGTTCGATAAGAACGCCCTGGCCGCAGTGGAATTGCAGTCTCAATATGAAGCATGGCCGGCCGAGCGCTACCGGACACGCATTGAAGCGTTACGCACTTTCTTTGACCGCAAATACGGCGAAAAACAACACGGCCGGCCAATCACCGCCGCCGGTGGCAACCAAATCGGTTATACCTGGCGGTTAGGCAGCACCAACCAGAGTATCGTTTGCCGGTCCGATCCGGCGCCCGCAGGCAGACGTTTATCGGTGTCGACGCTGGTATCCAGCTACCGCGCCCAACCGAACGACTCCGATCAGAACGCCGCATCATGGTCCGATCGATGGGGCAACCTGGTGGTATCACCCTTGACCGCCAGAAAAGTGCAACCCCCGGGTGATCAACCGCCGGAAGGATCAGACCTGGGCATCACCAGCGCTAAATTGCTGAATATATCGGATGGCAACCAAATAGCGCTGGTTCTCGAGCTAGCGGTGAAATTAGGAACCGATATGTTGCCCGATCCGACCAGGGCGGTAGTGGAGGTAAACTTCTACGATAGCTTGCCTAACGGAGAAGTGGTTCTGACTGACGCTCGAGTCAACTACAACTGGCAGTCCCGCCGCAATTGGAAAGAGGAAAACCCGGAACGCGTCAGCGTCAGCTACCATCGCGAAAACGGCAGCGCGCCGCGGCGCTTCTTCGGTTATGTAGCCACCGTGTACTACGATGGCCGGCTGGAGGCGGTGCGAGCAGAGCCGCTATCGCTTATCAATTTGTTCCCGGTCCGCACCTTCATATCGCCGTTTGAAAATGCACAGACCGCTTACAGCCGCGGCGACTACGCCACCGCGGCACGGATCTATCGCCGGGCAGCAGAGCAGGGTAATTTGTTCGCGCTCGAAAATCTGGCCTGGTTTTACGCAAACGGCCGGGGCGTGGAGAAGGATTATCGTCAGGCCGCGATTTTCTATGAACGCGCTGCTTTGCAGAATACTCCCCGCTCGTTAAACGCGCTCGCCTGGTTTCTGGCCACGTGCGAAGACGAATCAATCCGAAACGGCGCCGAAGCGGTGCGACATGCCAGCAAAGCGTGCGAACTGACATACTGGCAGGAATGGAAATACATCGACACCCTGGGGGCGGCCTGGGCCGAGATGAATGATTTTCAACGCGCCATCGAGTACGGGCAACAGGCCCTTCAGCACACCGGAATTGATGACGCAGCCCGGAAGCGGATCGAAGATCGCCTGGCCCTGTACCGAAAACGGCGACCGGTTAGGGAATAACGGCCCTTCAACCACGCCGTCGCTATGTTGGTCGAATATGGTAGGTGGGTATCGCGCCGTAATCCTTGGCCAGCGGGGTCTGGCCTACGTAGTCACAGGTAAAACTTCGGGCGCCGTGTGCGGCCGCGACTGCCGCGAAAGATTCGCTGCCGTAAACCTGGCCCGGTGGGGTAATCGGCTCGATGCGAGCGGCGCGGCTGACGTGCGTTCCACTGTAGGTGCGGGTGCCGGTAATCGGATCGTCGAATTCGTAAACCGGCCCGGCGTGTAACCCGATCCGCAGACTTAAACCTGACGACAAACCTTTATCCACCCAGTTCGTTTCCGCCACCAGGCGAGCCAGCTGCAGGCCGAACTCCCCCGCAACATTGACCCCGGAAAAGACGAAATATAATCCGTCGCCCCAGGTATTTCGGGTAAGAATGGCCCGATCGAACTTGTTGCTGAGCGAAGCGATCGCTCCGAGAAAATGCTCTACAAACCGCGGCACTTCGGCTTCGCCCAATTTGCTAAAACCAACCGCGTCCGCGAACAGAATGGAAACAATCCGGGCACCGAAAGCATTGCCAGCCGGTCCGGTTTTTTCCGCGGGCGAAGGTGTCAGCTTCCGGGGGACGGTGACACCGCCTCCGGCGGCCGGAAGATCAACGATTTTGGGATCAAGGCCTAACGATCTCCAGGAATTAACCACGCTGGCCGCGCCTCCGGGGCCGTCACCGGTTTCGCCGTTCCACACTGCCATCGGAATCAGCTCTGTCTCGAGCTGGCGGGCCCGAATGCTCCCCAGCCCAAGCAACATTTCGTTGCAGAATTCGTAGGACACACCTCCTATTTCGAGCCTTTCACGCGATGCCGTCACCACCCGGGCAGCTTTCCTAACGACACGATCGAAACGCTGCCGCCAATCGGAGCCGGGAATGATGTCGACGCTATCAGCGATAAATGTTTCTGCGTCGTATGGCAGCACCACGGAAATTTCGGCGCCATATTGAACCATCGCTTCCAAAAAAAGAATGTCGGATCCGCAAGCCGCCGAGCTGAATCCGAATCCAGGTTTCACCTGATCAATTACATTTCTGATTCGCTCGGCGACCGTAGGTTCCATTTCCGGCGCAAATCGAGGAGCGTCGCGGCTGGGCCGATCGATCATGTGCCCGGCAAAAACCATCACCGGCGGCACGTGAAGGTGTTGCTCAACCGCACCCAGATCCTTTTTCCAATGATGCAGAATCAATCGCGCGTTGCGCCGGCTGGATTGGAGATCGCCAAACCGCCTTCTTCCCACGTCGGCGGCGTAGCCGTAACAGCGTTCCGCCTCGGTCCAATCGCGACAAATCAATGCAGCCTCCCCCAATGCCGCCCAGACCCAGTAGGAATCGCCCTGCTGATGTTCCACTTCAGCCAGACATTTTTCCCGGACACTTTGGGCAATGGCACAGGCCCGGCCTTCCTCTCCAATTAGCAGGTTCATCGTCGCCGCGTTGATCCCGGTGTAAAATCCCCCGCTTTTTTGGTAGGCCTCCCCGTAGATTTCCGCCGCGCGCCGCAGCAGTTCTTTGCGCTCGGTCGATTTCGCTCGCCCGGCCAAATCTTTGTAAGTGCGTCCCAACAGACCAAGCGTCTCCTCGTCGGTCGCGCCTTCATTGCGTAACTCGACCAGGATCGTGTTCGCGCGTTCGGTCGCGCCGCTGCGGGACAACGCCAGCGCTTGGAGCTGCCGCAACCCAACGTCGCGGGGCCATAGTTTCAAGGCTTCGGCAACAACATCGTAGGCCAGAAGTGGTTCGCCGTGCCCGAGTACTTTTCTGGTTAACTGGCGATAAACATCCGGTGAATGAGGCCATTCTTTGCTGACCCGACCCGCCCAGATCGCCATCAGTTCGCTCAAGTGTCCGTCCTCGATTTGCTTCAGGAGCGCCTCCCTGATCGGCGAAGGTTGCATTAGGAATTATGTAAAACCGTACGCCGCCAAATGTCGATCCTCACCAATGGATCAGTGCGGAACCGCTGCTCCATGGTTGACGACGAGTTGCATGAACCGGCGGTCTCGAGTCCACCGGATAAGGCAGCTAGGCAATCTGCCGGCGCAGGAGAACGGCTTCGGCTAATGACAGGTCGCGTTCGTAGGTAATTTTAAAATTTGGCTCAGGGTTCTCAACCAGCGCAATCTGCTTGCCTAACAACTGGATCGCCGAGACTTCGTCCGTGACCGTTTGACCGCTTTCGGCGACCTGTCGATAAGCCTTTTCCAACAGGCCCCGGTCGAAAATTTGCGGCGTCTGCATCGCGTAAACATTTTGGCGATCGACGGAATCGACGACCATCAACTGCGAATCAACTCGCTTCAGCGTATCTCGCACCGGCTCGGCCAGGGTAGCCGCATTATGAACGCGCGCCTGCTCGAACACCTGGTGGATCTGCGCCGGCGTCACCAGCGGTCGCGCCGCATCATGCACCGCAACGAAAGTAGCGGAATCGCTGATTCGCTGCAGCCCGGCCTGAACCGAATCATGCCGGTGCGCACCACCGGCAACAATAGCGCTGATTTTTTTGGCCGAGCCTAACAGGTCTTCGAACTCCTCAATTCGATCGGCCCGGGTAACGATTATGATGTCATCAACCGAAGACGTTCCTTCAAAAGCCTCCACGGTATGAACAACCACCGGCTTACCGGCAACTACGGCTGTTAATTTGTCGAATCCAAACCGCTGACTGCTGCCGGCCGCGACGATGATGGCGGTGAGCATGGCGGGGACGTTAAAACGTTAAAACGCTGAACCGTTGAACCGTTGAAACGGATTACGATTATTCATTTCCGGTTCTGTGGCTTCACGGTTCAACGATTTAACGGTTTAACGATTCAACGCGTCAGCCCAGCTGCCGCTGCACTTCCTGGCTAAGCGCTTTTCCATCCGCCCGGCCGGCTACTTTCGCCTGCAGCGCTTTCATCACCGCACCCATCTGCGCTTTCGATGTGGCACCAACTTCAGCAATCGTTTCGCGGACTGCCTTGGCCAGCTCGTCGGCAGTCATTTGTTGCGGCAGATACGAATGGAGAATGGCCAGCTCCGCTTTCTCTTTCTCCGCCAGTTCCGCGCGACCGCCTTTCTCGAAACTGTCGATCGAATCCTGCCTTTGCTTGGCCTGTTTCCGAATGACCTGCACCGCGTCCGAATCGCTCAATTCCGCATCGGTAGCGGCCTTTTCGATGGCACCATACTTGAGCGCCGATTTCAGCATCCGAAGGACACCCAGACGCATGGCATCCTTCGCTCGCATCGCCTCTTTCAGGTCCGCGTCAACTCGTTCAGACAACGTCATGCGTTCAAGTTAGGCTAAACATGCAATTTGTCACATCCGGCACAGGCTGATCGTCCCGGAGGGACGTTGGATATTAGCCGGTGGCGCAAGCCACCGGTTAGCCCCGGAGGGGCGA
>DATFCK010000346.1:0-16820 GCA_035253185.1 Chthoniobacterales bacterium
TGCCGGAGGAAATCCTCGTAATCCCGCAGCAGCTCGTCGTTGAGGCTGGCTCGCGCAACATTCGTCAACTTCATTTCGCTCTTGCGCGATGTTGCGGCCGCGCCGCTGCCTTCGCTAATGTTTCGCACGCCGCTCCGCGCGGCCTGAACCATTTGGTCCCTGGTGCGGCCATCCTGTGCATAAAACCGTTCACAAAAAACCATCGTCGCATCGAAGATCGCCTCAGCTACTCTATAACTTCGCAAGTTGCGGTAGCCGCCATGCACAAGCAGAACACCGTTTTTCGGCGCGAGTGTCACGCGCTGAGTTTACCTGCCAACAAACGAAACGGAAGAACAATCCCGGCGGCTCTAAAGGCCCGAACGTGGTTTACGGTGTGACTAATCTCGCCCGATAAAAGCGGGGAATTGTCGCCGAATCCTGATCGGACAATATCAACTCGGCGGGCGCAGCCAGCTGGGTTGATCCAAAACTTTGCCATTGACCGCCTAACTGATCGCAATATTCCAGCTGATACGTTCTACCCGGCATGGAATTCCAGCCAATGGTTCTGATGCCGTTGGCCAGTGATAGTTGGGAAACGACAAAGTCGATAGCTGGATCCAGACGGTCGAACTTTCCGTCGGAGTTTTCGTCGCGGATGGCGACCAAGGAAAGTGACATGAATTCGTTAGGCTCAATGTTCCCATTCCCGTTTCCAAACGGTCCCTGCGCCGCCAAAGCGCCGCCGTCAGCGGTCTGATAAGCCGCAGCTGAAACATAAACGGTCTGCGGGATCGCTCCGAATGCCGCGGCCAGATCGATCGTGCCCTCCACTTGCCCGCCGTTAGTCACCGCTTTGATCACCTGCGAGGAAGCAGGCGCGTTAAACCAACCGGCATAGCTGCTCACGCTTTCGGCGCCGATGAAAGGTTTACTTGCCGCTGACGCAATCGTGCCCGCTTTCGCCCATGGCGCCGGGGCAGATGCCGAGGCCAGTAGCTCATCGGTGGCGAAAATGAAATGATCGTTAGGACCACTGTCATTCCCGGGAGACCAGGTGGCGAGGTAAAGAATCCCACCGCGAACCGCCGCATAAATCGTCATCCCACTGCCGTACTCGAGGTATCCGGGCGAATCCGCCTGACCATCGAGCGTGAACGGAATCGGGGTTGCCCCGGGTGTTGGAGTTGGAGTCGGAGTAGGCGTAGGCGTAGGCGTAGGCGTAGGCGTAGGCGTAGGTGTCGGTGTAGGTGTTGGTGTGGCGGTTGGTGTGGGTGTTGCCGTCGGTGTGACCGTCGGAGTTGGCGTCGGGGTAGGCGTTGGCGTGCCTGCCGCTCCATCGTTCTCAACGAAAACGTGCTGGATGTCCGACTTCGAAACGTTACCGCGGGTGTCGCTCGCTTCGATGTAGTAATCGAGCAATTTGCCGCGAAACCCGGTGACATTGCTGTTGGTGATTTTGGCAAAGTAATAATCCGCCAGCTCCGGGGAGGTGATGAAATAGTTGATCTGACTGTTGTTAGCCGCGGCATTCAATTCCGACTGCGTTTTCGGCAGGATCCGTTTCGTCATTGGAATTGTGATCCATGCGCCTACATCAGTTCCGCCGGCGTAAGTCTCATTCTGATTGTTCGACATCGGGTTAACGCCGTCGTCATCGATCCTAACCTTCAAATTCACACTGGCTACACCTGAGACATCGTAAGCGTGCGTCCAGATGTAAAACTCTGAAGGCATTTTCTTTAAATAAGCGTCGCGGTCGAACAGAACGTTGAACCAGCCGAAGGTGTAGCCGCCGGGATTCCACGGAAAACGCTGCGGCTTCAAGACCGACGGCGGCGTGCGGTCCTTCGTTAGGTTAGAGGTGACATAGCCTGAGAGTTTTTCGATCGCGCGGCGGGTAGCCAGCGATTGCTTCACTTCGTCATCGTTGCCAAGACCGCCGTAGTAATTAAAACCGGAATCGAGCCCGCCCAGATAGATGTGCCAGGCCAGCTCGACGTCGTTAGGGTTGGTCCAACTGTTGTCCCAATCGTATGGCGCCTGGATCTTCCATGTTTGAACATCGCCCCCGCCATCACGCCAGATTTGCTCCGCCGTTTCACACCAGTTCGCACCGGTGATCACCGGTGCCCAGCTCCACCATTTCAATGCGAAACCAGGCGTTTCGAGGTCGACGACGGTGTTAGGGTAGGCATTGGGACTGTTTTTTTTCTGCGGCGGTTCAATCCATTTCAGAAAATAAGGCGACCCATAGTCCGATTCCGGAAAAATCCACGCACCATCCTCGACATGAACAAACTGACCCGCGGGGGGCGGCTTGGTGTTCACGAGGTCCTGCACCGCGGTGGGTTTGTAGCCTGCATTTTTGGAATTGTGGAAAAAATTTGGCGTTGCTTCCATCCACGATGAGAAGCCGCCGCCCCAGGCGTTGTCGCCGTCACTGGCCGGCATGACGAGCGCCGGCCGGTTAGGATCGGTGGCAAACGGAGCAATCTTCTCCCCAATCTTGCCGATGCCGGCATCGCCATACCCGTAGGCATAACTGAGGACGTCATCCGATGGCACCAGAATGATCGATTTCTCGCCTCCGGTTTCGGGGTTTACGTATTTCGCGCGATGCAGCTGATAAGCATACGGAGCGACATTCCATGCCGCGTTCCCGGGATTCGGCTCGCTATACCACCACCCGTTAGTCGGCGAAGGCCCTGACAAATCCGCCTTGTTCGGTGGACTGGAAAAAATGTTATACTGTCCGGCGGCAAGGTTGAATTGATTGAAATAGGTAGGGCAGGTCCGGCTGAGGTGGTGACTGGCTACGATGCTCCATTGATAACCTTCGTCCGCGAGCACATCGATGATTGACTCGGAAAACGCCATTTCGGTCGGGAAAAAGCCCTTTGAATGATCGCTCAGATCGGAATTGCCGCCCCACGCTTTCCACCACGCTTGTTTGAAAACCTGAAGTTCCTTGCGAAGAACTGATTTCGGCAGCAGCGGCGCCAGGGAATGATGATAAGTAAATCCCACCAAATCCAACCGGCGGCTGCCTAACGGAGTGGTCCAGCCTTTCGCTTGACGATTACCGTCCCACCAGCCACTGCCGTAGCCCAGCTGATTTTCGGCGGCGAGATTGCGCACATTATCAATCAGCGAGCCGGAATAACTGAGAGCAAAACCGGCCTCGCCCGTAATGCTACCGAGTGAATCGCGCGGCCGGCCCTGGTAAGATGCCTTGCGATCATCCAATCCGAAGATGTCACTCAGATTATTATCCGGATGACCCATGCCGGTGCCGTAGGTCTGACCGTTTTTCAGGACGATAGAGTCCCAGGCATACTGTAGGCGATTGTTCTGGCCACCGTTACCATTCCATTCCGGCCAGTAGATCGGCTGATGGTTATGCCAGAAACGCGAAACGTAGACGGTTTGGGCGAAAGCAGAGGACACGCACCCAGTCAAAAAAAGAAAAAACGCCAGCTGCGACAATCGCCGCCCCGGTACATACCGGGACAAGGCATTGTGAATCGGGGAAATGCGGGATGACCTCTCCATGACAACCCCATCAGCGCACGCAGCTTGAGGTGCGGCAGTGTAACGCGTTCAGCGCTGGCTTGTAACGACAAAAAAGGGACCGTATTAACCCATTATTGGGCAATTGGGGTGACAGTTACGGTGTCAAGAATCTGATCGGCGTTCGAATTGCCCAACCCCACATCACTAAATTGCAGGGTCGTGGTCACACTGTCGGCGGTGAATGTGTAACGGTAATGACTAAACGGCACTTGGGAGGGATCGCTGGGAGTAGGACCGGTATTCACCGGCGGAGCGATCGTCTCATCGAGCAGTTGCACGGTGCCGAAGACCTGCACCCGCAATTTCAGGACCGAGCCGGAATCTGGCGGCCCGAAAATTCCGGAATCAAAGTCGAGCCTGTAGACTTGTCCGATCACGGTGGTGAACGTTTGCGACAAGGTATCGCCTTGGAAATCACCAGCTACGCTGAACGCGGCCGCGGCTACCCCGCCACTCGTGCCTTCTGAATTGCGATCAGCAACTTTACCCGCGCCACCCACTGTCCACCCTGCGACCGTGCCGACGGTGTTATACGGCCCCAGTTCGAAACCGGCGTTAAGAAGCGGCAGCGGCGTAGGCGATGGCGACGGGGTTGGCGTAGGACTCGATACCGCCACTACTCTGATGTTATCCACCAGTAGATCGGTATTGAAGGTATTCAACGAAATGTCGGTAAAGATAATTGTCGCTGACGTGGCATTGGCGACAAAAGAGTAGCTCTTGTTAGTCCACCAGGTGCCACTCCCCTGCCCGGTCACCGTCACCGTCTGTAACAACAAAGAATTTCCGTTGCCCTGGACTTCAATCTGCAACTTTTCCTGCAGGTTGGTTTGATAACCATAACTCGCGACATCAACCAGAAGACTGTAGGTCGTCCCGGGTACGGTCGGAAAAGTCTGACGCAACGTTCCGTTAGGCGTTCTTTGACCATCATTGAATGCTACCGCTTTGGTTCCCTCAGTGACAGTTAACGGGGCGGGACCGGCAGTTGCGGTAGCGATGGATTGATTGCCGGTTGCGGTCCATCCGGTGTATCCCGATTCGAACCCACCATTGGCGATGATCGTAGTTCCGGGCGACGGCGTCGGAGTCGCCAGCGGTGTGGCGGTGGACGTTGGAGTTGGAGTAGGCGTAGGCGTTGGAGTTGAGGTCGGGGTGGCGGTCGGCGTCGGGGTGGCAGTCGGCGTCGGCGTCGGCGGGGGCGTTGGCGTTGGATTTGCGGTCGGCGTGGGGGTCGGAGTCGCTGCCGGCGCGGTCACCCGCACATTGTCGAGCATGACATCGGTATTCACGGTGTTCGTGGACACGTCGGTGAAGGTCAGCGTCGTCGAAGCCGCATTCGCAACAAAAGTGTAAGTCTTACTCGTCCACCATGTGCCGGTGCCCTGGCCTGCCACGGTCACAACCTGTGACAACAGCGATGTGCCATTTCCTTGCACCGTAATTTGCAATTTTTCCTGCAGCGTCGTCTGATATCCGTAGGCCGCGACGTCGAACGCGAGCGTATAGCTGATTCCGGGAATAGTCGCAAACGTCTGGCTGAGCACGCCGTTAGGCGTACGCTGGCCGTTGTTGAAGGTGACCGCCTTTACTCCATCCGTAACCGTTAAGACCGGGATCGCATTACTCGCCGTGGCTACAGACTCATTCCCAGTCGCTATCCATCCGGTAAAATCGGATTCAAAACTGCCGTTAACCAGCACGGAGCCGCCCTGATTGGGTGTTGCCGTGGGGGTTGCGGTCGGAGTCGGGGTGAGCGGAGGTGATGTGGGCGTCGGTGTCGGCGTTAACGTCGGTGCGGGGGTGGGCGTAGGGGTAGCGGTTGGCGTTGGACTAACTGTTGCGGTTGGCGTTGGCGTCGGCGTGGATGAAGCATTTCCGCTGACTCGAACATTATCGAGCATCAGATCGACGTTATTGGTAGTGAGCGACAAATCGGAAAACGTCAGGGTCGTTGAACTGCTGTTGGCGGTAAAGGTATAGGTTTTCGGTGTCCACCATGTGCCGGTTCCCTGCCCCAAAACCGAAACCGTATCGGATAGCAAGTTGTCGGTGTTACCCCGCACGCTCACGCCCAGACGCATCTCGTTGGTCGTTTGAAAACCGCTGACACCGACATCGAAAGACACGGTATAGGTTGCCCCGGGCTGGGTTGTGAACGTCTGGTTCAAGGAAGCGCCGGGGACGCGGTTGCCGTCATTGAACAGCACGGCCCTGTTGCCATCGGTAACCGGTTTTCCGCCCGAGACGGTGGTGTAAATTAGCTGGTTGCCAGTGCCGCTCCAGCCCGCGTAGGCCTGTTCAAAGCTGCCGTTTACCAAAATAGATGCGCCAACGACGCGAACGTTATCCAGCAGAACGTCGGTATTCACCGTGTTGAGCGAAACATCGGTGAATGTCAGGGTAGTGGCAGCGCTGTTCGCCACGAAACTGTAGCTTTTGCTCGTCCACCAGGTGCCGGTGCCTTTCCCAAACACCGAGACCGTTTGGGAGAGGAGATTGGTGCTGCCCTGCACTGATACTCGCAATCGTTCTTCCAACGTCGTTTGCCAGCCATAGGCGCCCACGTCAAAGGTCAGGGTGTAAGTTGCGCCCGGGACGGTAGCGAATGTTTGGCTTACCACACCGTTAGGCGTGCGATTACCGTCATTGAACGTGATGGCTTTGGTCCCATCGGTTACGGTTAGGGGAAATGGAGAGCTTGACGCGGTCGCCACTTTTTCGTTACCGGTTGCGGTCCAACCGGTAAATCCGGATTCGAAACTGCCGTTAGTCAATACTGATGGACCCGATCCCGGCGGCAACACCTGGACCGGCACGGTGCCAAACCGGTTCAGCACATTGCGCGTCATCTGTTGGGCGGTTGTATTGATCCTAAGGGTGTGGGTTGATGGTGCTCCCCATTCATCAAGTCCCCAGGCCCATTGAATCGTACCGGTGGCGAAAACGTTAGCGCCGCTCGGTGCCACATAGGTGGTCATATCCGAATAGGTAATGGGGCCGGTGGCTCCCGGAATCGGACTATGCGCCACGATGGATACGCCCGGCCGAGCGCTGGGCTGAAGCAACCCGTCAACCTCGTAGCCTAACAGGCCGGGCAGAACCTGTCCGCTGACTGCGCCAGTGCCGGCCAATGCCCAATGGGTCGGATCGGCGATAACGATGTTGGCGTCCACCGGGTCATATACATACTCGACTCCGATGAGTTCTTCTTCCGGAGGAGAATTCGGATTGTCTCGCCACTGGCTCGTTATGTATTTGTTGTTAGCCGGGTCACTATCCGTGGCATAGGGATCACTGGCATAAGCCTGCTTGTAAGCCACCTGAACCCGGTCGGTCGCGCCGGTCAGCGGTGATGGTTCGAACCGGATTTGCCAATAACAGGCATTCGCTCCAAAGAACCCGAGGTTAATGCCGCGATCACGCGCCGTAGTCACGTTTGCCCGCATATTCCATGACCAGTACTCGTCATGGCCTATCGACAGAAACGCCTTGTGCGTCAGCAACAGATTCGGGTTCTGGTGAACATCAACATCCGTGCAATAACTGACGTCATAACCTTCGCGTTCCATGAAACGCAACATGTTGTACTCCCAGGTGTAGTACAGGAAATGACCAGCGCCTTGACCGACGTCGAACGAATACGGCCGGTTGAACGAAACTTTTACCGCCGGTTGAGAATTAGCGCTGTTGAAATTGTAGAGCGATCGGCCGCCCTGGTTGCCCGGCCAGTTGTTATAGGCATGATAAGTAGTTACCGAGCAATTGAAGAGGAAAGGCGCGCCGCGGATGTCGTCGCGGACCACAAATATGATGAAAGCCTGTTTGCCTCCAGTCGTGCCGGTAAGTTTGGCCAGATACACGCCGCTGACCCAGGTCGTGGGCACGCTCAATGTGTAAGACGTGCTCCAATTGCATTCAGCCAATCCCGTAACCGGATCCGGTACCGGAACGGGTTGATGACCGCCGGCAACGGAGATGGGCCCAAGCATCAGCCGCGCACCGTCGCCGTTGTACCAACCCATGCGATAGATCTCCAGATTGAAGGTTGGGTCAATGCTGCTGACCAGGAGTCCAATCTGGCCGCCTTGGGTAACGCTCGACGCGGAGGCAAATCCCTCAATCTCCCGGAAGGTTGCCGGATTCGTAAGCTGCCAGGCGGAGCTACCTGGCCGCGAATTCTCGTCCTGGATAACGTTGCCGGCGAAAGATTCGGCAACGCTGAACAGACAGAAACCCAGGGAAGCCAATAGTCGCAGGCGGGGAACGGGGCGCATCAATCGAATCAGTAGGGAGGAAGGTTGAGTATCGCAAAGGAGGGCGAGTTACCCAATAAAAATATAGGTCAAACGGCGAATTTCTACGTAGTATCTGGTATTACACGTATGGCTTCGTCGGCGGCCCGCTTCCTTCTAATCCTTCAAAGCAGGTGGCGACGAACGCCAATCGAAAATCGCCAATCGAAATTCGAAAATGGAAAGTGCCGATGGCCGGACTCGAACCGGCACGGGCCTTTTAAGCCCAACGGATTTTAAGTCCGTTGCGTCTGCCATTTCGCCACATCGGCGGTACGCGCCAACTTTACTCAGCGATATCAACCCACCAACAATTTTCGGAACGATCAAACACGTCCGCAGGGCAAGGCCGGCGCGTAAATTTTATGAGGGCAATGCGCTCCTTCGAAGCTTTCGCTTCGCGCGGCCCGACAAAGTTCAATCTCACAATCTAATTATTTATGAGCGACAAACTTTCCGGAAAAAAAGTGGCGATCCTGGTGGCGGATGGATTTGAGCAGGTTGAAATGACGAAGCCGCGCGCTGCGCTCCAGGATGCCGGCGCGCAAACGCAGATCATATCGGTAAAGGCGGGGCAGATTCAGGGGATGCATCACGCGGACAAGGGCGACAAATTCGATGTGGACCTAACGTTGGACGAGGCTCGACCGGACGATTTCGATGCGTTGATGATCCCGGGCGGATTGATGAACCCGGATACACTGCGTTCCACGCCTGCCGCGCTCGATTTTACGCGCCACTTCTTCGAAGAAGGCAAACCGGTCGCGGCAATCTGTCACGGACCATGGGTTTTAATTGATGCCGGCGTCGTCCGCGGACGAAGACTAACATCGTGGCCCGCCATTAAGACCGATGTTCGCAATGCCGGTGCCATCTGGGTCGATGAAGAAGTCGTGGTAGACAACGGCCTGGTAACCAGTCGCAAACCGGACGATATCCCGGCGTTCAACGACAAAATGATTGAAGAGTTTTGCGAAGGCCGGCACGCCGAGATGGCCGGCAGTTCGAGCCAGACCGCCATCGGTTCAAGGCAACTGGAGACGTAGCCACTTTCCCTCCCCGTGCGCGCCGCCAATGGGGACTGAGCGGCGCGCGCTCTCATTTTGTTCCGTTTTTGTGGCGGCGGTCTATAACCACCGTTCGATGGAGATAAGCTTGCCTCCAGCCAGATGAAGACGTGACGACCGAAGGCGCGCGATTTCGGCGGTCAAAGACCGCGCGGCCCTCCGCTACAGTTGGCGCTTGCGTCGCCGATAGCAGAATTGATGGTTCTAATAGTACGGCATGACCACCGCTAACAAAATCACCATCGTCCGGATTTTGATGATCCCGGCCTTTGTCTTAATGGCGATTTATTATGGACACAGCATTCAGCGTGGTGATCCGCTGGAATGGCAACGGTATACCGCGATCGTAATTTTTCTGGTCGCGGCGGTAAGCGATGGACTGGATGGTTACATTGCACGTCGCTACAAACAGCGAAGCGAGCTCGGCGCAATCCTTGATCCGATTGCCGATAAAGGCCTCCTTCTGAGCGGCATCATCACGCTCAGTATCAGCAACTGGAGCCAGATTGACCCGGAGTACGGCAGATTCCCGGCCTGGTTCCCGGTGATTGTGATCACACGCGACGTCGTTATTCTGGTCGGCGCCGCCATTCTTCACATGCTTATCGGCAACAAAATGAAAGTGCGACCAAGTTGGACCGGCAAGGTTGCGACGGTGTGTCAGATGATCGCGATTGGCTGGGTAATGCTGCAGGTTCATGTCATTCCGCTGATAATTGTGGTTGCCGTGGCCGGGTTTTTCACCGTGATCTCCGGGGTCATTTACGTGTTGGACGGCATCCGGCAGTTACAAGCTGAAGGTCATGCCGAACCTCATCGAGGTTGAAGTTGCACCTTTAGACGCATGAGCGGCACCGATGAAATGCCGGGCGTAGCGATCGTCGGGCGGCCTAACGTCGGAAAATCGGAGCTGTTCAATCGGTTGGTCGGCCGCAAGATTGCGATTGTTCACGATCAACCCGGCGTCACCCGAGATCGCCTGTCCGGAGTATGCCCGGGCGGTGCGCAGCCATTCAGGCTATGGGATACCGGCGGCATCGGCGGCGCGGGCGAGAACGAGCTAACCGCTCATGTTCGAATGGCGGTCGATGCCGCGGTTCGCGACAGCCAGGTCTTGTTGTTCATGGTCGACGCCCGGCACGGCCTTTCACCAATGGACCAAGATCTGGCGCGCCTGGTGCGTAAATCCGGCAAGCCGGTGTTATTGGTGATCAATAAGGTTGACCACTCTAAACATGAGAATTCTACGGCCGATTTCGATTCGTTAGGTTTCGACAAATCGGTTTCAATCAGTGCTGCCCACGGACGCGGGATTGCCGATCTGCTCGACGCCATCGACGGCGCGCTGGGTCAGGGAACGGCGGCTTTCCAGCCGCCGGAAAGGACATCGGCGACGGAAAAGCCACCGGCCCATCCATCGCACACCGCTCTTCTAATCGCGATCGTAGGCCGGCCTAACGTCGGCAAATCGTCCTTAATCAACGCCATCACCCAAACCGAACGGGCGATTGTCTCCGAGCTGCCCGGCACCACTCGTGATGCCATCGATATCTCCTACAGCAAAAACGGCGATCACTTCGTGTTCATCGATACCGCCGGCATCCGCAAACGAGGGCGACACGCCAGTTCGATCGAAGTTTTCAGCGTGATGCGCTCGGAACGCAGTATTCGGCGGGCGAACTTGTGTATCCTGACCATCGATATCAGCAGCGGCGTCACCGTTCAGGACAAAAAAATCGCGGGTCTGATCCAGGAAGCACGGCGTCCCGCCATCATTGTTATAAACAAGTTCGACTTGTTGAAAACAAAAGGACGGTCGCAAGATTTGATCGAGCAGGTGGTGGAAGAAACACGGCGGCGACTTTTCTTTCTCGATTACGCCCCGGTTTTGGTGACTTCTGCCCTGACTGGCGAGCACGTCGATAAATTATTTCGCCTGGTCAGAAAGCTGATCAGCGCGTCCAAAAAGCGTATCGGCACCGGGCGATTGAACCGGCTGCTCCGGGATGCGGTCGCATCCAATCCCCCGCCCATGGTTTCCGGGCGAAGACTCAAGTTATTTTATGCCACGCAAACGACCGGCCCGGCCGGCAAGCAATTATTGCAGCCGCCCGAGTTTGTGCTCTTCGTAAACGAACCGCGCTTGTTAGGCGAAACCTACCGGCGTTATCTCGAGGGCCAAATTCGGGCGGAAGAGCCGTATCCCGGCCTGCCGATCAGGCTGACCTTGCGACCACGAAGCGAGAAAGTGGCGCGACCGTCTCGCTCGCGATCTAAATTGAGAGAATAGGCAATTGCCCGGCTGGCGACGCAATTGGGGCGTTCCGCTACACGAACAGACCGGTTTAGCTGCGCAAGCGGGACGCTCCCGCCGGATTGCAGCCTCACCACACTGGCGACTTGATCGAACGTTCCCGGTTTTTACGGTGTCTCTATCAGACCTATGAAGTCGACCCAGGAAATCACGCAGCAAGTGCAACAGTTGGGCCAGTGGATTCCTGCGGTGCGGGAACAGGTAGGCCAGGTGGTGATCGGACAGAAATATCTGGTCGATCGCCTTTTGCTGGGGCTGCTGGCCAACGGGCACATCCTCCTCGAAGGCGTTCCGGGCCTGGCCAAGACGTTGACCGTGAAAACCATGGCGGCTTGCATCCAAACCGGCTTTCAGCGGCTCCAATTCACCCCGGATTTGCTGCCGGCTGACCTGATCGGGACCCTGATCTACAATCCACGCACCGGCGAGTTTACCACCAAGCTCGGACCGATTTTTTCCAACCTGATCCTGGCCGACGAAATTAATCGTGCGCCGGCGAAAGTACAGAGCGCGCTGCTGGAAGCGATGCAGGAACGGCAAGTGACCATTGGGGAGAAGACCTATCCATTGGCGGATCCGTTCCTGGTGTTAGCGACGCAAAATCCCTTGGAACAGGAGGGAACCTATCAACTGCCGGAAGCGCAATTGGATCGGTTCATGTTCAAATTGAATGTCGGTTATCCGCAAAAAGAAGAGGAGCGAAGGATTCTGGATCTCATGGCGACCTCGGCGCCGGACCTTCGGGTTCAAGCAGTGGTGGATCCGGCCCAGATCATCGCCGCGCGCGACATCGTTAACTCTATATATATAGATGAGCGGGTGAAGGATTACATCGTTGACGTGGTGTGGGCCACCCGCGATCCGGCCGCTTATAATCTGCGCTTGGAAGGCCTGGTGCGGTATGGCGCTTCACCTCGAGCGACAATTTACCTCGCGCTCGGCGCCCGGGCCCACGCCTTCCTCAATGGTCGCGGATACGTTACGCCGCAGGATGTGAAAAGTATCGGTCCCGATGTGTTGCGTCACCGCATCATCGTTAGCTACGAAGCCGAAGCGGAAGCGGTAACGAGCGAGACGATCGTGGACCGTATTTTTTCGGGCCTGCCGGTGCCGTGAGGGCCTGTTGCCGAGTGAATAGTGAATGGTGATCGGTGAATCGTATGGCTGGCGCCAAATCGTTTCGTGAGTTGAAAGTATACGCTGCCGCCCAGGAAGGAGCGCGGCTTGTCTTTGCGGCCACGAAAAAATTTCCGGTAGAAGAACGGTATTCGCTCACTGACCAGATCCGCCGCAGTTCGCGGGCCGTCAAAGCGATGATCGCCGAAGCATGGGCTCGACGACGCTATAAAGCAGCATTCATCGACAAAATCGATCAGGCGTTGGGAGAAGCTAACGAGACGCAGTCATGGTTAGATGACGCACTCGATGATGGTTATCTCACGTCGGCAGAATTCGCTGAACTCGACGAACGATATCAACATATTGGCGGCATGCTTGCACGGATGATTGATCGTGCTGACGATTTTTGTAAGCACGGCCCGACCACTGATTATCGTTCGATTGTGCGTAATAAGGAGGAGGTACCATTCACGGATCACTAATCACTGATCACGACTCCAGACAATGGACACCGCTGAAATCCTAAAAAAAATACGGACGCTCGAAATCCGCACCCGCGGTCTGGTCGAGACCGCCTTCGCTGGTGATTACCACAGCGTGTTCAAGGGACGCGGCATGAATTTCGAGGAGGTGCGCGAATATCAGCCGGGCGACGAGATTCGCACCATCGACTGGAACGTAACCGCGCGGATGGGAAGCGCGTTCGTGAAAAAATTCACCGAGGAACGTGAACTTACGGTGATGTTGATTGTCGATGTCAGCGCGTCCGGTAATTTCGGCAGCAAAACACAATCGAAACGCGAGCTGGCGGCGGAGGTGGCCTGCCTGCTTGCTTTCAGCGCGATCCGGAACAACGACAAGGTGGGACTTCTTCTGTTTACCGATCGGGTCGAATTGTTCATTCCTCCGAAGAAGGGACGTTCACACACCCTTCGAATTATCCGCGAAATTCTTTTCTTCGAACCGTTAGGCCGCGGCACCGAACCGGCATTGGCGCTTGATTATTTGAACAAGGTTGTCACCCGGCGGGCGGTGGTATTTTTCATTTCAGATTTCCAGGCGCCCGATTTCTCGCAAACCCTGGCGGTCACCGGGCGGCGCCATGATTTCATTGCCTTGAAGATCGAGGATGAACGGGAAAAGATTTTTCCGAACATCGGATTGATCACGCTGGAGGACGCTGAAACGGGCGATCAAATCGAGATCAACACTGCAAATCGCGGAACCAGGACGCGCCTCGCCGAAACCGCGCAGCGGCATGAAGCCGAGCTGGCCCGAGTGCTTCGAAGGAACAACGTCGATTCGATCGCGCTACGAACCGGCGAAGATTATCTGCCGGCGTTGCGCGCCTTTTTTAAGCAACGGGAGAGAAGATTGGCGGTGCGCTAATCCATATGACGCCGTGGGCCAACATAACAATTCCCGGTCTTGCGTTTCTCGCGCAAACCTTCCATGAAATCGAGCCGCCGGTCGATTATTCCCTAACGCCCCGCTGGTTGATCTTCGCGATCTCCTTTGCTGTTTTGTCACTGGTGGGACTCCTGATTTGGTGGATCAGGACGAGGGCAAAAAAGACCGAACCACCAAAGTTGCCGCGACAGCGCGCTCTGGAAGCTCTCGATTCGATCGAGCAACTGGTTGATCAACTCAATCCCTACGAATTCAGTATTCGAGTGTCGGACATCCTTCGTGGTTATGTCACCGAACAGTACGGATTGCCCGTTACCCGGCAGACATCGGTGGAATTTCTGGAGCGGCTGGCCAGAAATCCTCAATTCTCCGGTGACGACAAGAAATTGCTGGAAGATTTTCTCAGCCGCTGCGATCTGATCAAGTTCGCCCGCTACCATGCTACCTCGGCGGACAGCCGGCTGCTTTTGGATGAAGCGGTCCGATTCGTGAAAGGAGGCGAACAAGTTGTCACTGTTCCCTAACTGGTCGGCAACCTACGGCGCGCTGACGTTTGCCCGACCGTGGTTGTTGTTGTTGCTCCTAGTCATCCCGCTGCTGGCTTATCTCCGCGGAAAGCGCGGCGCGGCCGCGGCGGTCACGTTCTCGTCCACCCGCACGTTACAGGAAATTGGCAAAAGCAGCGCGGCGCGCGCCGGCAAATTTCTGCGCGCTTTGACCCTGGCCGCACTGGCTTTTTTCATAATTGCGCTGGCCCGTCCTCAGCTGGGCAAGAGCCTGACCGAGGTGGAGGCGAGCGGCATCGACATCATGCTGGTTCTGGACGTGTCCGGTTCCATGCTCACCAAGGATTTTACCATCGGCGGCGAAAGTGCCACCCGGATGGATGCGATTCGCGAGGTAACCCGGAAATTTATCGAGGGCCGGCCTAACGATCGTATCGGTATTATTGCTTTTGCCGGCAAACCATACGTCGTTAGTCCGATGACGCTCGACCATGGATGGCTTTTGGAAAACCTGGACCGGGTGAAAATCGGATTGGTGGAAGATGGCACTGCCATCGGGTCGGCCATGGCATCAGCCGCCAATCGATTAACCGATAAAAAATCAAAGAGTCACGTGCTCGTACTTCTCACCGACGGAGAAAATAACTCGGGAAAAATACCGCCCAAGACTGCTGCCGAAGCGGTTAAGGCGCTGAAAATTCACTTTTATGCCATCGGAGCCGGCATCAATGGCATCGCCCCGGCGCCGATCTACACGTCACGCGGTCCCCTAACCGATGCCGAGGGCAACATTCTTTATCAGAATCAGCAGGTGCAGTTCAACGAGACGGGTTTGCGTGAGATCGCCGACATCGCGGCCGGTAAATTTTTCCGCGCCACCAACACCAAATCCCTGGAAGCAATTTACGGCGACATCGATCAACTGGAGAAATCGACCGTTAGCGTGAAGAAATACCAGGAATACCGCGATTTGTTCCCGATCTGCATTATGGGGGCCGCCGGTTTGTTGATCGGTCAGATTCTGCTGTCGCAAACGTTTTGGAAGAAGCTGCCGTGAAGGTCCAACGCCGAACGCCGAACGCCGAACATCGAACGCCGAATTGGCGCCCCTGCCAGCAACCCGCAATCCGCAATCCGCAATCCGCAATCGTATGACGTTCGCCGCACCCACATGGTTTTGGGGGTTACTGGTTCTACCCGTCCTGGTGATCCTATTTGTTAGGGCCGAGAGACGTGCCGCTCAACGGCTGCGTGAGTTCGTGGCGCCGCGGCTTCTACCCCAACTGACCGCATCGGTGGATCGCTTCCGCCGCGCCACCCGGTTTGCGCTGATCCTGTTGGCTCTGGCCTTCGCTTTGGTCGCGCTGGCCCAGCCCCGATGGGGCTATTCGTTCGAAGACGTGAAGCGCAAGGGAATCGATCTCCTCATCGCGGTAGATACGTCCCGGAGCATGTTGTCTAACGACGTGCAACCGAACCGGCTGCAACGGGTGAAGCTGGCGGCGCTCGATCTCATCACCGAATTGCAAGGCGATCGCGTCGGACTGATTGCTTTTGCCGGGCGAGCATTTCTACAGGCTCCCCTAACGATCGACTATGATGCCGCGGTTGAGGCAATCAACGATCTCGACACCAAAACGATCCCGGAAGGGGGCACCAACATCTCCGAAGCGATCAATCTTGCCTCTCGCACCTACGGCAAAAGCGCTGTTGGCAATCGCGCCCTGATTATTTTCACTGACGGCGAAGAATTAAGCGGCGACGCATTAAAAGCAGCGAAGACTGCGGCAGAAGCAGGTATTCGCATTTTCACCATTGGAGTCGGGTCTCCCCAGGGCTCATTGATACCGTTACCCGGCGAGAGCGGCGGCACCGCATTCGTGAAAGACTCGAAAGGTCAGGTCGTTAAGTCGAAACTGGATGAAAAACGGCTTCAGGAAATCGCGCAAACCACCGGCGGTTTTTACCTGCATCTCGAGAACGGTCCGCGAACCATGCACCAATTGTTTACCGACGGACTTGCTCAAATCACGGCCAAGGAGATGGATGTCCGTTCAAGCCGGCAACCGATCGAACGATACGAATGGCCGCTGGCGGTTGCTACGTTGGCGCTGGCGACCTCAATTTTGATCACGGAACGCAAACGCACGCGAGTAGGCAGCGTGGCGCGCGGGCCGGTGAAACTCGCTCCCGCCGCCGTTGCCGCGGTGGTGCTGCTCTCAGCTGGCCCGGCATTTTCCGCGGTTACGGGTTTGAATTTCTATCGCGATGGCAAATACGCCGAAGCCTATCGGGCGTTTCAGGATGATTTAAAGGCGCATCCCGATTCACCGGACAAGGACAAAATGCAATTCGACGCCGGCGCCGCTGCCTATCAAATGCGCGACTACGACAAGGCGGCCGAAGCTTTCAGCCAGGCGCTTCTGACTCCCGACCAGAAGCTGCAAGAACACAGTCACTATAATATGGGCAGGACGCTCGAGGAACGGGCGGATATGGCTAAATCAGACGAGAGTGCCATTACCGATCTCGAAAATGCGTTAGGCCATTA
>DATFCK010000347.1:0-2709 GCA_035253185.1 Chthoniobacterales bacterium
ATTGTCTGCCGAAAATTCGCCAAAGCACGGGGAAGCGAAGATATGCCCGAACCGTCCAAAGTGGATATTGGGGCGCGCCCACCAGAGAATAGGGGAGGAACTGAGGATAAACCTCCTCAATGCCAAACCCGGCGAAGCGCAGGACCTCGACCAGCGAGCGATCGCTGATCGGTATATGGTGATCCCAAAAATCCCAATAGGTCCGGTCAAGAACGCGAATGTTAGGGCCCATCGCTATCAGCCGGCCGCCCGGGCGCAGCGCGCGCATCGCATGTCTCAGGGTTTCAGCCAGGGCATCTTTGGTGGGCAAATGCTCGAAAAAATTGCTGGTGAACACGACATCCAGCGATTCGTTAGGCAAATCCCATGGGTCGGAACAATCCTGCTGGATCAGCGTCACATCGGCTTGGAGGTACTGCGCCGCGTCCGGATTCAGATCCATGGCGAACTTTTTGGCACAATTGACGTTGTTGATGAATTCGCCGTATCCACACCCAAGATCCAGGACGGTCTGCTCCGCTCCAATCCGTGGTTGCAGGAAATCTTTCACCACCACTTGCCACACCCGATTTCGATAGGCTTTAGTAGACGCAAATCGCCCTTCGTAAATCCGCTGAAGTTCGGCTGCCGTCTTTTCGCTCACGACGAAGGCGTGGCCTTCTCAGCCGCGGTATTCATTTGTTTGCGATAATCGCCCCGGCTGAAAAACTTTTCCAACCACACATAGAGGCAAATGAAGAGATACCGGCTGCCCATTTCCTTCATTTTCAATTTCGCAACGCCGGTTCGGCGATTCCTCCAGGTAATTGGAATAACGGTCCAACTGTAACCCCGCACGATCGCCTTGAGCGGGATTTCGACAGTTAGGTTGAAATGGGGCGAGAGAAATGGCCGGCAACCTTCGATAACTTCCCGACGATAGGCTTTGAATGCATTGGTGATGTCATTGGCTCGAATTTGAAACAGCACCTTGATAAACAGGTTGGCGCATCGATTCACCAACAGCTTGAGCCAGGGATAGTCAATCACGCCGCCACCTTTCATGAACCGGCTGCCGAATACGCAATCGTAGCCTTCATTCAGTTTTCCCCAATATCTCACCACATCGCGGCAGTCGTCTGACTCATCCGCCATCATCACCACCAGGGCGTCACCTTTGGCGGTGTCGAACCCCAATGTTATCGCCCTGCCGAAACCGTTAGGCCCAGGATTTTGGATCGGGCGAAGAACGGGAATGCGCTGAGCCGTGTCCTGAAGTACCTGCCAGGTCTTGTCCGAGCTGCCATCATCCACCACCACGATTTCGTGCGGAACGTTTTGCAGCCGGAGTTCGACATGAAGATGTTCGACCGTCGACGCGATGCACTGTTCCTCATCACGCGCCGGAATAACCACGCTCAAAAGCTGTAGTCCCGACGCGCCGCTCGCTTCTGAAACTCCGGTTTTTATTTCGCCGGACCGAATAAAGGTTGCAGTGTCGCTCGGCATTGTTCAGCCCATTCTAAGATTTCGGCCGCCGTTTCCCCCACGGACTTCTTTGGACGCCAATCTGTTCGGGCAAATAAACGGCTTGAGTCTCCAATATAAATACGCACGTCGTTCGGCCGGTTTTCCGGCTCCTGGTGAATCGGTAAGGTCACCCCCGTTAACTTCGCGCAGGTTTCGGTCAGTTCACATAATGATACTGAATTGTTCATTCCGCCTGAAACGTTTCCGATCCATCCTTCCCATTCATCGAACGAAATAATTTGTTCTTCGATCAGCTCAGCCAGGTCGCCCACATGAAGCACGTCGCGCACCTGTTTCCCCGTGCCCCCATAACCGATATAACGCAGCGGCTGCTCAAATAAATGGTTGAATACCCACAGAGCCAGGAAACCCTGGTCGACCTTGCCCATCTGCCATGGTCCGGCGATGACGCCGCACCGATCGATCACCGCTCGAAGGCCGAAGGCGGCGCGATACTCCTCAATTAGCATCTCACTCGCGAACTTGGTGAAACCGTAGAGCGACCTCGCCCCGTTCATCGAAACATTCTCAGTCACTCCGGCGGCCGAAATTCCCGGCGAACCCTCCTCCTTCCAACGAAACCGGGTCGCGTCTTCAACCCACGGATGCGCTTCCAGGATCGTTATCGGATAAACCCGGGACGTGGACAAAAAAAGGAACTTCGATTTCCAGACTCGCGCGCGTTCCAGGCAGTTATAAGTGCCGACCAGGTTGGTCTGAAACACATAATCGGGACTTCCATCCTGCCCGGCCAAAACCGACGGTTCCGCCGAACATTCAAGGATCAATTCGAATGGCTCGTTAGGAAATTGCTCCGGCGATCGGATGTCGCCCTGGAGGAATTCAATTCCAGCGTCATGCAACCGGGGAAGATTTAGCTCCGATCCGCGCCGGTAGAGATTGTCCATGCAAGCGATGCGGGCGCTGGGGTGCCGCGCTTTGATAAAGAGCGCCAGCGTGCTTCCGATAAATCCCGCGCCGCCGGTGATCAGGATCGATTCGGGAAAGGCGCTCACCGATCGTTAGAAAACTGAAAACTGAAAACTGAAAGCTGAAAACTGAAAGGGGACGAAGCTTTCACGTGACCGGTTTTATCGTTAACGTCTCTCGCATGAGAACATCACAAGAGCTCCGAAATCGAACTAAGCGATATGCATCGTCGACCATAAAGTTATATGTTTCGCTGCCTAGACGACGCGA
>DATFCK010000348.1:0-3418 GCA_035253185.1 Chthoniobacterales bacterium
TCAGGAACAACGTAATCCACGATACTTATGCGGTGAATATGTTGCTGGGTAACGGCGTGGGAGAATCCCTCGAGTGTTATAATAATCTCTTTTATAATACCGGTGGGGCAGCGCCAATTGATCTCGACGGACGCGCTAACCACAACGGAACTAGTACCGCGCAGATCTACAATAATACGTTTGTGGCTTCCGTTCCGGTAATCCGCAATTCGACCGGCACGAACCCTTGGAAAGTGACCGCCCGCAACAACCATATCATCGGAGGCGGTCTGATTTCCGGCCCAATCTTTAGTCAGGCCAACAACCTAGTGCAAACCGTTGCGCAAGCGTCCGCTGCTGGATACTCCGCCGCCAACCAATGGAGGCCAATCTCTTCTTCGAGTCCAACTGTGAATGCTGGAACGCCCGATGTAGCTTCTTTATTTTCAGCCGACCTTCTTCGAACTTCGCGGCCTCAGTTACTCGCTTGGGATATAGGGGCTTACGAATACAAGAGTGGTTTGGGCTTACCATCGACAACCCCGACACCGACACCCACGCCGGTTCCCACCGCCACTCCAGTCTCAAACCCCTCTCCAAGCCCGACGGCTACGGTTACACCGGCGTCAACACCTCTCCCGGGTCCGACCGTCGCTCCGACACCTCCGGCAGTTCTGGGCTTATCGTTCAATTCCACGGATGGCATTGTCACGCCCCCATTTGTTGTTACAGCAGGCGGCATTGCACAACCGATTCAAACGATTGATCCAGCGCTGAGTGGCCGCGCTGCGTATATCGTTAACGTTACCGAGGCCGGAAACTACGGCATTGCTGCACAGGTCAATTGCCCTTCCGAAGGGAGCAATTCCTTTTTCATCAGCATTGACGGGGAACCGAATGCTCCGCTGATGATTTGGGACATTTCCGTTACCGATGGTGCCCAGCAGCGACTCGTTAGCTGGAGAGGAAATGGAACCGATTCAAGTAATCAATACTCGCCAAAGATCTTCAGCTTGAATGCGGGCATTCATCAGGTAATTGTGCGAGGTCGGGAAGGTGGAGCCGAGCTTGTCCGGATGTCACTAGTTAAAATACCGTCGCCTCCTTCGAACCTCACGTTGACTCAATAACGTCGGCTTTCGCTAGAAAGCCCACATCAGGACGCCGAAAAGGCTCGCCAAATCCGCGAATTTCCAAACAGACGCGGTTAGGTCCAGCTAACCGCTTCTACCGCGGAATCCGTTCCCGGTTAATAATATGTTCCTTACGGCTTACCGGCTTCTCAGCCGCGTTCGTGCAAAGGTATTTACATTGCTGTGCTCGACCAGTTTTCACAGTATCGGCTCTCGAACCGTCTTGACGCCACCGATTCGGCTTTTGGGTGAACGTCGCATCCAAATCGGTCGAGGCGTATTTGTTGGTCCGAATTCGTGGCTTCAAGTCATGCCGGATGATAGCGGGACAAATGAGCCTGCGCTCACGATTGGCGATGAAGTTTCCATCGTTGGCACGTGCACAATTACAGTCGTGCAAGGCGTCGTGATCGAACCACGTGTGCTGATGGCCGGTAATGTTTATATCTCCGATCACACCCATGAGCACCGGTCCCGGACTATTGCCATCAAAGATCAAGGCGTGACCAGTGTTTCGCCGGTGCGAATTCGCGAGGGGGCGTGGTTAGGCCAAAACGTGGTGATTTGTCCCGGTGTAACGGTTGGCCGGAATGCGGTGGTCGGAGCCAACTCGGTTGTCCGCAATGATGTCCCCGATTTCTGCATTTTTGCCGGTGCACCGGCGAAGTTCATCCGCAAGATTGATGAACATTCGCCCCGCTCGCGCGAATTGCTGGAAAGCGTTCAGATTGGCTGAACAATCCCGAAAGCTTTCGGGACTCTGTTTCGGCGAGCGAATTTAACAACATGTGTGGAATAGCAGGAGTTACCTGGTCCGGCGCCCGGCCGGCTGACGCCGATCGCATTGTCGATCGGATGGTCGGCACCATTGAGCATCGGGGGCCGGATTCGGAAGGCCGGTTCAGCACCAGTTTCGCTGAAGTCGGTTTTCGACGGTTATCAATCATCGATCTGGCCGGGGGCGATCAGCCGTTGTCTAACGAGGACGGCTCCATTCAGGTCTTTCTGAACGGCGAGATTTACAATTACCTCGAGTTGCGAAAAGACCTGGAGGCACGCGGACACCACTTCCGGACGCGCTCGGACGCGGAAGTCCTCCCGCATCTCTACGAGGAATACAACACCGACATGTTCCGGCATCTCAACGGAATGTTCATCATCTGTTTGATCGACGTGCCTAACCAGCAGGTGCTGCTGGCCCGCGATCAGTTCGGGGTGAAACAACTCTACTTCGCCGCAACCGCGCAGGGCACGGTGTTTGCCAGCGAGGTTAAAGGCGTTCTCGCATCCGAACTTGTTAGTCCGGAAGTCGATGAATCTAATCTGCTGGCCTACCTGACGCTCTTCTATTGTCCAGAACCGGGAACATTGCTGCGCGGAGTACAGAAACTGCCACCGGGTTCATGGATGAAATTGCGGCGCCGGGAACCGCGTGAGCTTCGGTGTTACTACGAGGTCCCGGCTGCACCTGCCGAATGCGGCCTCAGCCTCAACGACGCGGCTGAGAAAACCAGAGAACTGTTATGGCAAAGTGTTGGGTTACAGTTGCAAGCCGATGTGCCGGTTGGAATCAGTTTGTCGGGCGGGATTGATTCGAGTGCCCTGGCCTGTGCGGCCGTTTACCATCACCAACCAGGTGCGGATCCGGTTGCCCTAACGATCCATTGGCCTGATACCACCCCGGATGAATTGCAGAGCGCCAAAGAGCTTTGCCAGCATCTGGAACTACGCCATCAGGTGCTCGAAATCCCGGTCAAAAATTTGCTGGATGAATTACCGCTGCTTGGTTGGATGAGCGATGAGCCGGTGGCGGATCCGGCCATCTATTCGCAGTTTTGCATTGCCCGCGAAGCCGCTAACTACGTGAAAGTTCTCCTGAGCGGGGCAGGGGGTGACGAACTGTTTGGCGGTTACGGTTCATATACGCTTACGAAAAAGTATCGGGCGTATAACGCATTGCCCAGGTCTATTCAGAATCGGCTCCGACCTTTTTTGCAAAGTAACTGGATGCCGGCCGACTCGCTGGAAGCCATATCATCGTATGGTCAATCCCGTTTAGGTTGGCATTCATACGCCAAGAGTAATCTTACGCGCGAAGAGCAGGCATTGATCGCCAGCCGCTTTTCGAGCTCCCGGGATCCGTTCGTCAATTTTCAGTCGTTATTCGCGCGGTATAGCGCCTATGATCCGGCTAACCAGCAGATGATTGTGGATTTCTGCACTTATCTGCCGGAGCAAATCCTTACCATGATGGATCGGTCCACCATGGCGGCCCGCCTCGCGGCCGTGCCGGCTCAAGCGGCCGC
>DATFCK010000349.1:0-2449 GCA_035253185.1 Chthoniobacterales bacterium
AACCTGACATAGCGGCCGCGTGCTCAGTTGTAGACGCGACCTCTGGTCGCGTTAGGGAGATGAAAGCGACGCGACGTGGGCTTCTAATTAGAAGCGCCTTAGTTCATCCCCGCCGAGGTATCTGTTTTTGAATCCACCGCCGGCGTCTTACTCAATCCTCGACGCTCCAGTAGAGGCTCGATGTACGGTTCGCGTCCGACCAGACCCTTGAACAGCGCGAGCGAATCAGCCGAGCCGCCGCGGGACAAAAGCGCTGCCCGGAAGCGATCTCCATTTTGCCGCGTTAATCCGCCATTTTGTTTCATCCATTCCACGGTATCGGCATCGAGAACTTCGCTCCACAGATAAGAGTAATAGCCCGCCGAGTAATTGTTAGCGAATATATGGGAGAAATATGTCGTCCGATACCGCGGCGGCACCGGTGCGAAATCGACACCCGCGTTGCGCAGCGCCGCTGCTTCGAACGCAAGAACGTCGGTCGGGATTTGATCGGGCTTCAACTGGTGCCACGCCTGATCGAGAAGCGAAGCGGAAAGATATTCCGTTGTCTTGAAACCCTGATTGAATTTTTCCGTTTCCAAAACCTTATCCAGCAGCTCCTGCGGAATGGGTTCGCCAGTCTTGTAATGTTTGGCGTAATTTTTGAGCACTTCCGGCCACGTCACCCACATCTCGTTAACCTGCGACGGGTATTCCACAAAATCGCGCGGAACGGTGGTACCGGTGAACCGCGGGTATTTCACATTCGAAAACATGCCGTGCAAGGCGTGGCCGAATTCGTGGAACGCGGTCCGGACTTCGTCGTAAGTTAACAACGTCGGTTCACCGGCCGGCGGTTTCGGGATGTTGAGATGATTTGCAACCACCGGTTTGTAGCCGAACAAACCGCTCTGGTCCACGTAGGCATTCATCCAGGCGCCACCGCGCTTTGAGGGGCGGGCATAATAATCCACAAAAAATAGCGCGAGCGGGTTCCCGTCAGCCTCGAAGACTTCGAACACCCGAACATCCGGATGATAAACCGGCAGGTCTTTACGTTCTTTGAACGTTAGGCCATACAACTTCCCGGCGGCGAAGAAAACGCCGTCGATCAAAACATGATCCAGTTCGAAATACGGGCGCAGTTCCGATTCATCGAATGCGTATTTCTCCTTGCGGACTTTCTCGGAGTAAAAGTCCCAGTCCCAGGCGGCGATTTTGAATCCACCGTTTTCCCGGTCCACGATTGCCTGCATCTCGGCCGCTTCCTCGCGGGCGTTGGCGACCGCCGGCGGCGCGAGATCAGCCAGCAACTTGTTAACGGTTTCGACCGTACGCGCGGTTTGTTCCTCCAGTTGATAGGCCGCGTGATTAGCGTAGCCCAGAAGTTTCGCTCGTTCGGCCCGCAGCTTGACCATGCGAAGCACCACCTTGGTGTTGTCGAACTGTCCACCTTTGCTGTTGCGCGACATGGAGGCCCGCATGATTCGCTCACGCAGCGGGCGGTTTTGCATCGAGCCCAGAATCGGCTGACCGGTGGTGTTTTGCAGCCGAACGACGAACTTTCCTTCCTTCTTTTCGTCTTTGGCCGCGGCGAGCGCAGCAGCCACGTCGCTATCCGGAACTCCAGCCAGATCGGCCCGATCGTTAACCACTACCGCGGACGCATTTTTTTCCTTTAAAACGTTTTGCTCGAACGTCGTCCCCAGCGTGGCCAGCTCGGTGTTCATCTTCTTGAGCTTTGCCTTGTCCGCATCCGGCAATTTTGCTCCGGCCCTAACGAAGTCCTTATAATAACGCTCCAGCAGATAGGCCGATTCGGCGTCAAGCCCGAGTTTGTCCCGTTGTTCGTAAACTTCGCTCACCCGCGCGAACAATTTCGCGTTCAGAAAGATCTCATCCTTATGGGCCGCCAGCCTGGGTGAGATCTCGCGGTCGATCTTTTCCCGTGCCGGATTTGTGTCTGCACTGTTCAGGTTCGAGAAAATGGTGTACGCCCGATCGAGCAACTGACCAGTGCGTTCCATCGCCACAATTGTGTTTTCGAAAGTCGGCTTCTCGGGATTGGCTGCAATTTTGCCGATTTCTTGCAGCTGTTCGCGCATCCCGGCGTCGATCGCGGGCAGGAAATGCTCGTCCTTAATCTTGTCGAAAGGCGGCGTGTGATACGGGAGCGAACTTACCGACATCAACGGGTTCTCTTTTGAGGGAGAAGATTTGGCACCGGCTTTCGCTTTCGGTTCGGCCAGGACGAAAGAAGATTGAGTCATAATTAAAAGCGCGAGGAACAGGGGAGCATATTTCATGGCGAGGATGTGGAATTGAGACAAATAGACGGGATGGATCGTTCAGCAACTGCCCGCGGGCGGGGCAACCCCGGCACGGTTGCCTCCGCGGCCCTCAGGTAGCGGCGATTGACCTCAATCGGCATGGTTACTTGAAGGGGTCATTGCCATGGCGGTTCGGTGAA
>DATFCK010000350.1:0-3446 GCA_035253185.1 Chthoniobacterales bacterium
TCCACCGATTGGCGGACTTGCGAAAGTCCGCCAAAATCGATGGGAACTCTTACGCCTCAACCACGAATGCTCTCGGGCTGTCCTTCGGCGGACGGTTTGGCGCTTCAACGCTTCAACCCTTTAACGCTTCAACAAATCCCCGTTGTTTGGCATTGCGCCCCCGTGGGAACAAGTGGTATTTCTCGCCGGCTTCCATCGAGCCGCTGGTTCCGAAGCGCAATGCCACAGACTGCTGAGACTAACGACAACAAGCTGGTTCGAGGCCTGGGCCTGCTCGATTCCACCATGCTTGTGGCCGGCTCAATGATCGGCTCGGGTATTTTTTTGGTCTCACCAATTATCGCGCGACAGGTCGGCGCTCCCGGCTGGCTGCTCATCGTTTGGATCGTAACCGGTTTGCTGACCCTGACCGCAGCCCTTTCCTATGGCGAACTCGCCGCCATGATGCCAAAAGCGGGCGGCCAGTACGTTTACCTGCGGGAAGCGTTTTCTCCATTGTGGGGATTTCTCTACGGCTGGACGCTTTTTCTGGTGATTCAAACCGGAACGATCGCGGCCGTGGCGGTTGGGTTCGCCCGTTACACCGGGGTGCTCATTCCGTGGATCTCGGAATCGAATTACCTGGTCGCGCCGATCCGATTCGGCGGCTACGCGCTGTCGTTGTCGACCGCGCAATTAGTCGGCTTGGCCATGATCGCGCTGTTGACCTTTATGAACACGCGCGGGCTGAAGTTGGGCAAACTCATCCAGAATGTGTTTACTACGGCCAAGACCGGCGCGTTGATCGCGCTCATTCTCCTTGGGATCATCGTCGGAGTCAGATCCGGTGCCGGGTCGGCAAATTTCAGCGATCTTTGGACAATCCGCGGAGATATTCAGGATGTCGGCAAAGGTCTAACCGCGGCAGTAGCTTTCGGCTTATTCGTCGGGATTTGCGTGGCCCAGACGAACTCGCTCTTTTCCGCCGATGCGTGGAACAACGTAACTTTTACCGCCGGCGAGGTAATCAACCCGCGCCGGAATGTTCCCCTTTCCCTCGCGTTCGGCACGTTTCTGGTGATCGGACTGTATCTCCTGGCCAATGTCGCCTACCTGGCTGTGCTGCCCTTCAATGCAATCCAGAACGCGCCAAGTGACCGGGTAGCTTCGGAGACCGCGAACGTAATTTTTCCCGGCGCCGGGGCCACCATTATGGCGGTGGCGATCATGGTCTCGACGTTCGGTTGTAATAATGGGCTGATTCTCGCGGGTGCGCGCGCGTATTATGCCATGGCTCGGGATGGTCTTTTCTTCCGCCGCGTGGGCACTCTCAACAAGTTCCACGTGCCGTCGTGGGGCCTGATTATTCAGGGGATCTGGGCCGGCGTTCTGGTGCTGCCGCGAACGGTAAAAACGAATGCAGCCGGCGCCGTAACCTATGGCAACCTGTACGGTAACCTTCTCGATTACATCATCTCGGCTGCTCTGATTTTTTACATTTTGACCATTCTGGGCATTTTCGTGTTACGCAAAAAGCAGCCGGAGGCTGAGCGCCCGTACAAAGCGTTCGGATATCCGATCGTGCCGGCGCTTTATATTATCGGCGCCGGCGTCATTCTGGCGGTGTTGTTTATTTATCAGACCGCGACCACGTGGCCGGGTCTCATCATTATGTTAACCGGGGTGCCGATTTTCTTTTTGTGGAAAAAATCAGGCGTGACCTGACATGTTAGGGCGGCCGGCCCGAACCGCGGAATCGAATTACTGGTAACAAACAACCCGTTAGGTAAAAAAAACGTTATGGGAAAACTATTTGCAGTTAAACCTCTCGATCGATTGATGCGGGAAGCTGGCGAAGTCGGCGAGCACAGCCTGAAACGTTCTCTGGGGCCAATAAACCTGATCGCGCTCGGAATTGGCGGAATCATTGGCGCAGGTCTGTTTGTGCGCACCGCCGCGGCCATCGCCGATCGCGCGGGCCCGTCGGTCGTCCTCGCATTCGTTGTTGCCGGAATCGGCTGCGCTTTTGCCGGGCTTTGTTACGCCGAGTTCGCGTCAATGATTCCGGTGGCTGGAAGCGCCTATACTTATTCCTACGCCACCATGGGCGAATTAGTGGCGTGGATTATCGGATGGGATTTGATCCTCGAGTATGCCGTGGCCGCAGCCACGGTTGCCACGGCCTGGAGCGAGTACGCCAACCGGGTCCTCGAATGGTTCGGCATGCGAATACCCTACCAATGGTCCCATTCCCCCTTCGAACACAACGGCGCCGGTGTCTACGGGATCATGAACGTGCCGGCGCTGTTTATCTTGTTTCTGTTAACCGCATTACTGATCCGTGGCACGAAAGAATCGGCCTTCGTTAACGGATTGATCGTTATTTTGAAGGTCAGCATCGTGCTGTTGTTCATCGGCTTCGGCTGGCAATTCATCAATCCGGCTAACCACACCCCGCTGATCCCCGCCGTGACCACCTATGTAACGCCTCAGGGTATCACCCACACTTACGGTGGAATCATGGGAATTCTTGGCGCGGCCGGGGTGGTCTTCTTCGCATATATAGGGTTCGACGCGGTGTCGACCGCTGCTCAGGAAGCGCGAAACCCGAAACGCGACATGCCGATAGGAATTCTCGGCTCGTTATTCGTCTGCACAATCCTGTACGTGCTTTTTTCCTATGTATTGAGTGGCGTGGCGACGGTTGGTGATTTCCGAAGCGCCGGACGTGAAGCTTCGGTCGCGTTTGCCATTACCAAGTACATGACGGGCTATGAATGGCTGTCGAAATCAGTAACCGTGGCCATCCTGGCCGGATTTTCGTCGGTTATCCTGGTAATGTTGTTAGGTCAATCCCGGGTGTTCTTTTCCATGAGCCGCGATGGCCTGGTGCCGCGAATATTCTCAGATGTGCATCCACGCTACCGGACGCCGTGGAAATCCAACATATTGTTCTTTCTATTCACTGGTCTCATGGGCGCATTCGTTCCGGCGGATGTCACCGGTGAGATGACCAGCATCGGCACGTTGTTCGCATTCATCCTGGTGTGCGCCGGGGTGTGGATCATCCGGGTGAAACAACCACAACTCGAACGCGGTTTCCGCGTGCCGGCCGTGCCGCTGGTTTGCTCCTCGGGAATAATCGTGTGTGCGGCAATGATTTATGGCCTCGGCCCTACCAACTGGCTCCGGCTGATCGGATGGCTGGCCATCGGACTCATCTTCTACTTCCTGTATGGCAAAAGCCATAGCAAGCTCGGTGCGCCTCATCCGCCGGAAATGCCGGAAGGAATAAGCCTGCACAAGTAAATCTAGCCTAACGAGAACACATGTATCCCGCGTCATTTAGTTGACTCGGGTAGTAGCTACTCCAGAAGGGTTGTCATCCTGAGCGAAGGCGAAGGACCTCGCCTACTTGTGTAACGTATTCCGCATTTGAGAGGTCCCTCCACTTCGGTCGGCATGAC
>DATFCK010000351.1:0-8865 GCA_035253185.1 Chthoniobacterales bacterium
GCGAGCCGCTCGGCATCGGCGAGGTTCTGCGCCAGCGGCTTCTCGACGAAGCAGTGCTTCCCGGCGGCGAGCACGGCCTCGGCCATCGCCGCGTGGGTCGGCACCGGGGTGGTGACGACGATCGCGTCCAGCTCCGGATCGTCGAGCAGCTCCTGGAAGTCGTCGGTGAAGCGCGCCTGCGGGTACTGCGGCGCGTAGCGCTCGGGGTTCTCCGCGGAGAGGTCGCAGCACCACGCGAGGTCGGCCACGCGCGACATGTTGCGCACGACGTTCGGGCCCCAGTAGCCCAGGCCGACGCCCCCAGTCCATGTCATCCCGACCGAAGTGGAGGGAACTCTCATATGCGCAGGACATCACACTAGTCGGTGAGATCTCTCAACTGCGCTCGGAGATGACATGGCTTTGCTTTGGCTGTTCATATATTTGCATCGCAGGTGGCGACCGATAATTGCGCACCAGCCCAACGCAGCGGGCAGCGCCGCTCACGCGTGATCTGCCAAAGCCCGAAACACATTTTCCACCGCCATCCCACCTTCGCCCACCGCGGCGGCACATCGCTTTACCGAGCCACTGCGCACATCGCCCGCGGCGAATACACCCGGCCGGCTGGTTTCCAACGGGGCCGGCGCGCGCTTCTTGTTTTGCCATTCCGGGAAGTGCGAAACTTTCTCGCCGGTTAGGATGAAACCTTTGTCGTCGCGTGCGATCTCGGCCGGAAGCCAGCTGGTGCACGGCTTGGCCCCGATCATGGAAAACACCGCAGGCGTTTTCACGGTTCGCCGCTCGCCGGTGTTCATGTTCTCCAGCTCGACCGATTCCAGTCGTTTGCCTCCGCTCATCTTCCGAATCTCAGTGTAATAAAGAATCTCGATATTGCGGGCGGCCTCGACCCGACGAGAAAGATAGTTCGACATGCTCTTCGTTAGGGTATCGCCGCGCACCACCAACAAAACCTTTTCTGCGCCTTCCGACATAAACATGGCCGCCTGACCGGCCGAGTTACCGGCGCCGGCAACGATCACAGTCGATCCCCGGCAGAGCGAACCTTCCAGCGCAGTCGCGGCATAATAAACGCCGAAGCCTTCGTAATCTTCGCGCCCTTCAGCATCAAGGCGCCGGTAGTCCGCGCCGGTCGCAATGACTACCGCTTTGGCCCGCAGGATTGCGTCACAGCCTTCGCTTTGGAGAAAGTGCGGATGATCGTTATCCGGCATGAAGCCAAGTGAGAGCGCCTGCGACGGAGTGGAAAATTTCGCGCCGAATCGATAGGCTTGCAATTGGGCCCGGTGAGTCAGATCGCCACCGCTGATTCCGGTTGGGAAACCAAAGAAATTTTCGATCAAAGAGGAGGAGCCTGCTTGACCGCCGGGTGCGTAGCCTTCCAGCACAACAGTTTTCAATCCTTCCGATCCGGCATAAACCGCCGCCGCCAAACCGGCTGGACCTGCGCCCACAATCGCGAGATCGCACAAAATCTCCTGCTCGTCACCCTGAGTCAGTGGCCGCAGCAATCCGGCAACTTTTGCTACCTCCCGGCGTGAAGGGCGGGTCAAAGGCAATCCGTTAGGCCTAATCAACGCGGGCAATCCGCGGTCGTTCAGGTTCAACCGGTTGATCAAGGCCTGCCCATCCTCGCTGGCGGAATCAATCAAACGATGGAAAACGTGATTCTTATCCAAAAAATCGTGCAGTTCGTGTCCTTCGCGCGAATCGGCCGGTGCGACGATGCGCAACCCGGCAAATTCCCGATCGCGCGCCAGGCGCTTGCGGCGCATGATGAACGCCCGCACCAACGTGTCGCTCACGCCGGGCAATTCCGCCAGCGCCTCACGAAGTCGCGGCGCCGGAATCTGGAGGACTTCGGATTCCTCAGCTTTACCGCGCACGTTGGCCAGCACGGCGTTGCCGGTGAGCATTTCGATAGATCCTAAAAAATCGCGCGCAGCGGCCGTGGCCAGAATCTGCTCCGTTTCGTCGCGCTGCTCATAAGCTTCAAGTTCGCCGCTGAGAACAACGGTTAGGCCGAGTTCGCGCTGCCCGGCCCTGACCGCGAGCTCTCCTTTCTTAATCACTCGTTTGATCCCAAGCGGCTCCAGCATTTGAAGCTGCCGATCGTCCAGCTTGGCAAATGCGACACTCTCGGTGTCGCGATAAAACTGCTCGTCCTCTTCTTCTTCACGAGTCATTGGTTTGGCCTTCCTCCGCCGGAAGGTAGCTGCGATTCACCTCAATCGCCATGGCGGTTCGGTGAACCGCCGCCACCAGCGATCGTGGCGGGGTCTGGGTCTGTTACCACATGCCCAGTTTCATCATTTCATCGATCCGGCAAAATGAAGATGTTCCAAAATTTCGCTGCGGAGTTGCAGAAACGCCGGACTGCTTCGATCGCGGGGCCGGCCCAGATCGACGGAAATGATTCGCTCAATTTTCCCTGGACGCTGTGTCATCATCATAATGCGATCGCTCATGTAGATGGCCTCGTCGATATCATGAGTGACCAGCAGCATGGTGGTGCGTCGCGCCTGCCACAGGCGCAGCACTTCATCCTGCATTTTCATGCGGGTGAACGCGTCCAGCGCACCCAGGGGTTCGTCCAGCAGCAACACCTTCGGATGATTGATCAACGCCCGGGCCAGCGCGACGCGTTGTGACATTCCGCCGGACAAATGGTGCGGATATGCATTCGCGAAAGCTTCCAGACCCACCAGGCGCATGAAGTCATCCACCTCACTGCCGCAAGTCTTTAAAATTCCTCGCGCCACCAGACCCGCCCCGATGTTACGGCGAACAGTCAGCCACGGGAACAAATTCGGGTCCTGAAAAACAAGGCCGCGCTCGGCGCCCGGACCCGTGATCGGCTCGTTCTCCACCATGAGCTCGCCCGAGTCCGGAAAATCAAGACCGGCAATCAGCCGCAACAGAGTGGACTTTCCGCAACCGCTCGGCCCAACCAACGAAACCAATTCTCCGTCGGCGAGTGAAATTGAGATGTGGTCGAGCACCAGCCGTTTCTTAGACAAGTCGTCCGGAACCGGAAAACTTTTCGTTACCGAGGTTAGGCGCAGCGATGCGGTTACCACCGGATCGTTCCTTTTTGCCAAACCAGCACGCGATCTCTCAATTTGAATAAGGCGGTCATGATGGTTGAGAAAAAAGCAGCCATGATGACGATCGCGGCGAACACTTTGCCGTATTCAGCCCAGCCCTGAGCCCATCCCACATACCAGCCGAGCCCCGATTTTACTCCAACGGTTTCGGCAACGACTAGAGTCAGGAACGACGCGCCGAGTCCCATGAAAAGTCCGATAAAAACATTGGGAAGCGCGGCCGGAATTGCCACGCGGAAGATCAGATAACGCTCGTTCGCGCCGAGCGTTCGAGCGACATCGAGATAGGACGCGCGGGTATTCGAGATACCGGACGCGGTGAGCATGGTGACTGGAAACCAGACCGCGAGCGCGATGAGCCCGATGGCAGAAAATACGCCGGAAGGCGACAACACCATGGCGAGCGGAATCCAGGCGGTGGCGGGAATGGGACCGATCACTTTAAGAACCGGCATTCCCCAATAACGAATCGTTCGCGACCATCCGATACAGACGCCGCTAATCAGACCGACAATGACGCCAAGCGTGTAGCCGCTGAGCAACAGAATCAGCGAGTGCCAGGTACTCTCGAACAACAATCCGCGGTCACTGATCAAACTTCTCAGCACTTTCTCCGGACCTGGAAAATAGGGGAGCGGCAGCCAATTCAATCCGGTAGTGATGACTTCCCAGAGGCAGAGAAACAATGCCCCGGCAGTGAGGATTGGATGCATATCCTGCCGCCATCGGCGCACCCGGGGCGAAAACAATTGAAACGGCGCGGTAACGATTGCTACGCCCAATACCAGGCAAAGAAATATTGTGTAATGCCAGCCGTCCGGCGCCGGTTTGCCTCGATAAAGAAGCAGATGAATGCCCAACCCGAAACTCACCGCCGCGGCAAACATCAAAAGCGAGCGCAAACTCGCCCCGGCTGATACCGGCGGACGGGATGGCCGTCCGGTTAAAATCGGATCGGAAACGGTCTCCCCGTTTCCTTCGGGAAGTGTCATTGCCTAACGAGAATCTTCAATGGTCCACCACCATGGTTTTGGAGAGGCACGGCGCGTCCGGATCAGCCAGATTCGGCGCTTCCTGGTCCGGCTGATCAAACATCTGCCGGCGACAACATGAATCCTGGGTGTCCTTTTGAAGCAACGCGGCCAGCAATCGGATATCCTCGTTAGGCGAAACCTGCCCGCCTGCGACTGTTTCCACCTGGAGGCCCTGGATCCACTCATCGGTCACCCCATCGAGCTTCATGAAAGCGCGTTTCACCAGCGCGTCGGTGTCGGTATCCGGTGAAAGCATCCTGGCCGTTTTCATTTCCCGGGCCGCAGTATGGAGTGATTCCTCGGCGATCTTCACCGCCGGAATATAGCGCAGCCGGGAAAGGGCCACGGTGTTAAGTTCGGGCGTCGAGGCCAGGTATTTTTTCTCGACCGCCAGGGCAGCCGCAGTTTTCGGATTCGTTTCGACCCATTTTGCACCCTTTAACAATGCGCGGGTGGCGGCAGCGGCCCGTTTCGGGTTGGCATCGACCCATCGGCCATTGGCAATCACCTCGCAGCAATATTCCTTGTTATACGGTTCATCCATCATCTGGTCGGCGATGTTCCGCACTTTGCCTTCGGCGATTAAGAGGCTACCGATCGGTTCCGCGTTCGCCACCGCGTCGACTTCGCCTTTGTCGAGCGCGAGTCCCAGTTCGCCCGCCGGAAAAACTTTCCAGGTAATATCTTTTCCAGCATCGATTCCGTGCATCCCGAAAACCCGGTTGGCGAAGACAAACGGAGGGGTCCCCATGCCGGGGATACCGATGCGTTTGCCTTTGAGATCTTCGATTTTGTGAATGTCGGTGCTAACGCCGGCCTGGACGCGCAGACAACCGTGATGAATCCCGGCCAGAAACCTGACATCAAGGCCCTGCTCGATCGGCTTCAGGAAATACATCGTTAGGTGATGGGTAATGTCGTAACCGCCGAGAGCCAGGGTGTCCTTGTAGGTTACCCAACTGCATTTGACCAGCTCGACATCGAGACCCTCTTCCTTAAAAAAACCTTTCTCATAAGCCACATAAATGGGCGCTTCACAGGTTAAGCCGATAAAGCCGACCCGGACTTTATTGGAGTTGGCATCCCGGGCCGGGTCCTTTTTGCAGCCGGTGAAAACAGCCACCGTGCAAAGCGCAACCGCAACAAAGTTTCGGCTTTTCATAAGTCACAACTATAGGTTAGAGTGATAGCTTGATAACTCTAGCCTATGTAAGCTGGAGTTAATCTTCCACCATGCCGAAGCCCATTGCAATACCCGCCTTCCTCGCCCCCCGCCGCCTATGATCATGCACGATCCGGTCGAGATTCGGCATCTCCGCTATTTTCTCGCCGTCGCCGAAGCGGGAAGCTTCAGCCGGGCGGCCGATCGGCTCGGTATATCCCAGCCCAGCGTATCGCAGCAAATGCGCGCCCTGGAAACGACGTTACGCGTGCCGCTTTTTCAACGACGCGGAAAACGGATTTTACTCACCCCGCGCGGACTGATTTTCCGGGAACACGCCCGGTCCGTTTTGCGCCAGATGGAAAATTTTCTGGAGGAATTGAACAGCGAGCCCGGGCAGCTCCGGGGTGCGCTGCATTTGGGGGTAGTTCCGGCATTGAATGTCCCGCTCGTTCCGGAGTTGCTTGGTTCCTTCGCCGCGGATCATCCTGCCATCAGCATCACGGTTCAGGAAATCTCTTCCACCGAAATTGAAACCGCGCTGGAAGAAGGCCGCATGGATGTTGGGCTCGGCTTTGTCACCCGGCATTCGCCTAACTTGCGTTACGAGCGCTTGTGCACTGACGAATTTGCTCTCATGGTCTCGGAGTCGCATCGATGGGCGCGAAGATCTGTCGTTCCAGTTTCGGAACTTCATCAGGAGCGGCTATTGCAATTGCCGGACAGCTTCGTTATGCGCCGGATGATCGACGCAATTTGTCAAAATAATCAGGTTCGGCCGCGCACCGTCGCTGAGATTGACGCGATCGAAACGCTGCTTCGCTCGCTCAAGCCGATGCAAGCCGCAACCTTGCTGCCTACGATTGGCCTGCGCGGACGCCAAGCGTTGAAACTAAAAGCGATCCGGCTCAAAGGCCGAAAGCTGGGGGTGGAAATCGGGTTGCTTCGCCTGGCCGACTCCAGCGCCAACAGCGCGGTGTCGGCCTTCACCAGCCTGGCCCGCAGTGTCGTTTCGAAAATGCTCAAGAACTTCGATCCCCGGGCCTAACTGATCAGTTACAGCAGCTGATAAGGGTCGACATCCACTGCCACCGCTACATCCTCAGGAAAAGGCAATTTATCCAACGTCTCTCGCACCAGCCGGCTCAGGCGCATAATGGCCTCACCGCGCAGCAAAACGTGAAACCGAAACTGGCCTTGCAGTTTTTCGAGCGGGGCCGGCGTGGCATCGCCAACCGTAAATTCCGAGCCTAACGACTCTTTGAGCCGCCGGACCAGAGTCTCGGCTGACAATCTGGCGCGGCCCTCATGGGAAGACCGGGCGGTGATAAGGACCGCATGTTTGAACGGGGGAAAGTCACATCGCTCCCGAAATTCCAGTTCTTGCTCGGAGTAGCCCTGGAAATCGTGATGGCGGGCAAACTGAATCGATGGACTGAACGGGGTGTAAGTCTGAACAAAGACTTCGCCCCGGACTTCTCCGCGACCAGCCCGACCGGCAACCTGAGTCAGCAACTGAAAGGTGCGCTCACCCGCGCGAAAATCGGGAAGATGTAACGCCAAATCGGCGTTAATGATTCCGACCAGGGTGACATTGGGGAAATGCAGACCCTTCGCGATCATTTGGGTGCCGACAAGAATGTCGATTTTACCGGCCCGAAAACTTCTCAAGGTTTCGCGGTAGGCTTCCTTTCTGGTCATCGAATCGGCATCCATCCGCCGCACCACTGCCTGGGGAAAGAGCGCCGATACATTGGATTCGACTTTTTCCGTCCCAAATCCGGCATAGATCAGGGCGTCTTGGCCGCAGGCCGGACATTTTTTTGGAACGGCGGCCACATGCCCGCACAAATGGCAGCTCAATCGCGAAGTGTGGCGCAAGTTTCCAACTTGCGCGGCGGCGGAACTCGCAAGTTGAAAACTTGCGCCACTGTTTCGATGAAAGGTTAGCGCCACGCTGCAGTTAGGGCATTCTCGCGCTTCGCCGCACTCACGGCACAGCAGGGAAGTAGAAAATCCGCGTCGATTCAAAAACAGGATCGTTTGTTCGCGCTTTTCCAGCCGTTCCGCAATCGCACTGCTCAGCTTCTCAGACAAGATGGCCGCCGTTTTCTGTTTCCGCAGTTCCTGCCGTAAATCAATAATTCGGATTTGCGGCATCTGCTTGTCGTCAATCCGCTGAGTCAAGGTCGCCAGCTGATATTTGCCGCGACTTGCATTGTAAAAACTTTCCAATGACGGCGTGGCGCTTCCCAGAACGACGACCGCGTTCTCCATCTTTGCCCTAACGACGGCCACATCCCGGGCGTGGTATCGCGGGGCATCCTCCTGTTTGTAAGTGCTCTCATGCTCCTCATCGACCACGATCAGCCCCAGCTGTTTCAGCGGCGCGAATACGGCGCTGCGGGCGCCGATCACGATTTCCGCTTTGCCGGAATGAATCTTGTGCCATTCGTCATGACGCTCGCCCTCCGACAAATGACTGTGCAGGACCGCGACCATATCCGGTTTTTCCGCAAATCGTCCCTTGAATCGTTCGACGGTTTGCGGAGTCAGAGAAATTTCCGGCACCAGAACGATGGCGGTTCGGCCTCGATTCACCGTGTCTCGAATGGCCTGCAAATAGATTTCCGTTTTACCGCTGCCAGTGACTCCGTGGAGCAAAATTGGCTTCGCTTCCTGTGGCGCGGCCAACGCGGTTCGAACCATGCTTAACGCCTGCGTCTGCTCGGCATTCAGCGAAAGATTCGATGTGGCCAGAATTTGATCTTCAGCATGGGGATCTCGCGCAATCGCTTCTTCCCGCAACTCCACCCAGCCGCGCTTCGCCAGCGCGCGCAAGGTCTGGTTATCCAGCGAAAGTTGCCGCAGTAATTCCGCGGCCAATACCGGACCGGGCAAACGATTGATTGCTTCGGCAAGTTCGACCTGACGCGGGGCACGTTTGCGCAACGGGTCGAGTTCTTCTTCGGAAATTGGCCGGATCGGATGGACAAAAAGCTGTTTTTTCCAGGTGACCTGGGCCTTACGCACGACCTGCGGTAACAGACTCCGGATAACGGTTTCGATAGGGCAGCAATAATAAGCACTCATCCACTTCGCCAGCTCCAGCAGCGTGCTGCTCAAGATCGGACCATCGCCAACGATGGCTTCGACGGGGCGAATTCCGCGGGCATCACTTTGTTCGAGCAGGGCGAGCACCGTGGCCAGCGCCGATCGATCGCGAAAGGGAACGCGGACCCGCGAACCGACGTCGATCCGCGAAGCCAGCGATTCCGGAAGCTGATAATCGAGCTCGCGATGAATCGCGCGATCGATGATCACCCGCACGTAGTTCGGTTTGGCCAATACCGCCATGGCTTTAATCTAGGGTGGAATAAGCGCGTACGGCGCGCTTCAATCTAACCTACGGCACCCCCCTAGGAATGAATAAAGTTTTGGGGCGAGCGCTGAACGCGCGATTCGGTTTGCTATCATAATAGTGAGTATCGGCGTGTGCCATCTCTCAACTCGTCGACGCGGCATCGGGTAGACACCACGTCACGTCACGGCCTCTTTTAGA
>DATFCK010000352.1:0-7362 GCA_035253185.1 Chthoniobacterales bacterium
GAAATTCCCAGCACCCCGAACATCGTTTGTTGCAAGTCCGGTTCGTGAATTCGAATGCTGCCGCCACCGATCTCCACGCCGTTGAGCACGACGTCGTATGCTTCCGCGCGAACTTCCCCGTATTTTTCTTCTTTGAGCAGCTCCATGTCTTCCGCCTTCGGTCGCGTAAATGGATGATGGACCGCGTTCCATTTGTTTTCTTCCGCGCTCCATTGCAACAGCGGGAAATCTGTCACCCACAGGAAATCAAGGACTTCGGAATCGCGGACAAGGTTTTGGTATTCCGCCACGCGTAATCGCAAACGGCCCAGAACTTCGCAGGCGATATCCCATTTGTCGGCCGCAAACAGAATGAGGTCGCCCTCTTCGATCTGAAGTTTTGACTGCAGCGCCGCCTTCTCCGCGTCGCTGAAAAACTTAACGATCGGAGACTTCCATTCGCCGTTTTCCACCTTGATGAAGGCCAGGCCTTTGGCTCCGAATGTTTTTGCAATCTCGGTCAGTTCATCCGTTTGACCAATCGTTAGGCTGGCGAATCGTTTGGCATTAATCGCTTTGACCACGCCGCCGTTATCAAGCGCATTGCGAAATACCTTAAAACTGCTCGACCTGAAATCGTCCCCCAGATCGACCAGTTCCAATCGGAACCGGCGATCCGGTTTGTCGCTGCCGTAACGGCTGACCGCCTCTCGATACGTTAGGCGTTCGAACGGCGTCGGAATATCAACCTCCCGCGTCGCTTTGAAAATCGCGGCCAGCATCCCCTCGGTCAGGTCGAAGATGTCGTTGGCCTCGACAAATGACGCCTCGATATCGATTTGAGTGAATTCCGGCTGACGATCGGCCCGTAGATCTTCGTCCCGAAAACACCTCGCGATTTGGAAATACTTTTCGACACCACCGACCATGAGCAGCTGTTTGTATTGCTGGGGCGCCTGCGGCAACGCGTAAAAATTTCCCGGCGTTAGACGGCTGGGCACAAGAAAATCGCGCGCGCCTTCGGGTGTGCTTTTCGATAATATTGGCGTTTCGACTTCGATGAAGCCCTGCTGATCAAGATAGTCACGGGTTGCTTTGGCCGCCTTATGCCGTAATCGCAAATTGCGCGAAAGCCGCGGCCGGCGCAGATCATAATACCGATAGGTCAGTCGCAGATCTTCGTTGTGAATGTCGGCATCCAGCGGAAACGGAAGATCTTCGGCGCGATTGAGGATCCGCAGTTCGCTCGGAACCACCTCAATGTCGCCGGTCGGAAGTTTTGCATTCTCAGTTCCGGGCAGACGCGGGGCTACGCGTCCCGTGACCTGAATCACTTCTTCGCTGTGAAGACCATGCGCTCGTTTGGCCACTTCGGCATTCTCTTCCGGACGAAAAACGACCTGGGTCAGGCCTTCCCGATCGCGCAAATCGATAAAAATCACCCCGCCATGGTCGCGTGATACATTTACCCACCCGGCGAGGGTAACTTCCTTGCCGATATCGGATTTGCGTAATGCATTGCAGTCGTGGGTCCGGTACATGCGAGGTCACTCTGGGCGAAGGGAGGGTTCGCGCAAGCGGTTACTCACGGGTGATCCAAAGCGGCGCAGCAGCTCCGCACTCCAAGACGTGACCGACAGACAAAGCTCCATGTGCGCTTGCGTTTTGGAGTGCGGCGGTGCTCCGCCGCTTTGGACTCATTGCTCTGGGGAATATGTCGTCCAACCAGCTTTCGCGGTGTGGAGAACGGGCCAATCTAGCAATTTGTCCTGCGGAAGTAATTCCTGCTCGCCCGAACGAAGATCTTTCACCGCCACATTTGGCCACTCATCACCGAACACAATCGCGAAGCGCGCCCCTAACTGTTCGGCCGCTTGAAATTGTTTCGGAACCTTCGCGGGATTGAGCGGATAATCAACCCGGTAGCCGTTTTCTCGCAGCTTCTGGATCTGTTGCAACGCCTGTTCCCGCCGTTCCTCCTTTGCGATCACCGCATAAATCTGCGCCGGATAAGCGGAGGCGATCGCCTTTTCCATTTGTCCTTTAGCGGTTGCGTTATCGCGAATCAATTCCCCTAACACCACGTCACCCATCGCGAACCCCAGCGCGGATAACGACGCTGCTCCGTCGCTCAGTTGGCCCACCAGATTGTCGTAACGTCCCCCACCGGCAATGGCGCGCAGTTGGCCGGCTCGATCGAACACTTCAAACACGATCCCGGTGTAATAGGCCAGACCGCGTACGATCCGTACATCGATGTCGATGTAGCCGGCCAATCCGCGAACCCGCAGTCCCTCTTTGATTTCGCCTAACCGTTCACTGCTTCCGCCTTCGCGCAGAATCTCCGTTATCGGCCCGGCCAGCGGGCCAAGTTTCTCCGCCGTTTTTTCGGGCGATTCGCGTTCGGACTTATCGATGATACTGAGCACGTCCTGCCACTTTTCTTCGACAATACCTTTTTCCCGGAGGAATTCCGTCCAGAATTGGCGGTCACTGATCCTAACGACGAAATCTTTTTCGCTGAAACCAAACCCGCGCAGGATGTCGATGGCGAGGGCGATCAGTTCGACGTCCGCGGCTAACGATTCTTCCCCAATAATATCGCAGTTCAGCTGGTAATGTTCGCGCAGCCGGCCGCGTTGTTGTTTCTCGTAGCGAAAGAACTGTCCGATCGAAAACCATTTGAGCGGCTTTTTGAATTCGCGCTCATGCGCAGCTACCACCCGCGCCAGAGTTGGCGTTAATTCCGGGCGGAGCGCCACTTCTCGCTCGCCTTTATCGACGAAGTGAAAAAGCTGCTCGACGATTTCCGGCCCGCTTTTCTTGCGATACAACTCGGTGGATTCCAGAACCGGACCGTCCCATTCTACAAACCCGTACCGTCGGGCAACCTCGCGCCACCGTTCGAAAATATGATTCCGAACCGCGCATTGATCTGGCAGGAAATCGCGGAATCCGGGAAGGGGCTGCATCTGAATCAGTATTTTCCTGGGCCCGGACCGCGCTTCTTATTCTTACTCATCATCCTATTCTCGAGTTCGTGCCTAACGGATGCGTTAGTCGAGACGATTGCGTCCAGCAACGGCAAAGTCCAGGTGATGAATTCATGAGTCTTTTGATAAACCTCCAAGTTGTCGTGGTCCAACAATCTGCCCATCCAACCAGAATATGAACAGGAGGAGGAATATGAATAGGATTAAGCCGCAAATTCGTCGCCCTCAGCGGTTTGGATACGGCCGGTGCTCACCGCGTTTCCGAAGAATAGATGCCGTTTAGCTTGAATAAACTCCCGCGAGCGGGAGTCCCACAAAATCACCACGGAGCACATCCGTTTAACCAAAGCAAAGGACAAACAATGAAACAAACTCGATTAATGAAAATATTGGCCGGTGGCGCGATTTGCGCAGTGGCCGTTGTTACCGTGTCGGCGCAAACCAGCACGACTACCACAACTACGGCCGGCGGCGCCGGTGTAACGGCGCAGACCAGCACCAGCGCCGGCACTAGCACCAGCACTTTGAGCGGATCGGGAACGATCAGTGCCTACACGCCGGGAACGGATTACATCACGTTTCGGGGCGAGAGTGGCGCAGCGCCTGTTCGCTATTACTACACCAAGACAACCCCGATCGTGGATGTCGAAGGTCACACGGTTGAATGGTCGGCCCTCCGCCCCGATATGCCGGTGAATTACACCTATGTCCGCGAAGGCGATCGCATGGTGATTACCAAAATAACCGTGCAAAAACCGGTCACCACGATCGAAAAGACGACCACAACTACCACCACCAGTAAGCCCTAACGGCGGTTAGGTCGTTGTAGATCAAAATTATGGCGCCCGCGGAACGTGTGTCCGCGGGCGTTTTTTTGCCGGCTTATTGCTTGGATGCAACGGCGGGCGACACTTCGCATGGAAACGCGCACGCCTGGTAACATCCAAAGCATGGCCATGTCATTTCGACCGAAGTGCAGGGATGTCTCAAATGCGGAAGGCGTTACACAAGTAGGCGAGATCCTTCCGTCCGAGCCGGACTGGCATTTCGCTCAGGATGACAACCAGGGGATGGTCAGTTGCTCAACTCGATAAAACAGTGCGCCTTCCGGTCTTTTTTTCCGCAGAAGGAATGCCTGTATCTAATCCGGGTAACCGTTAGGGAACTTTTGGTGCCATTGCCATGCGCTTTGCATGATGGCATCGAGCGATTGGAATTGTGGATTCCAGCCGAGTTCTTTTCTTATCTTTTGGGATGAGGCAATCAGCCGCGGTGGATCGCCCGGCCGGCGCGGTTTTTCAACGACCGGGATTTCGCGCCCGGTAATCTTGCGTCCGGACTCGATCACCTCGCGCACGCTGGATCCGCCGCCGGTGCCAAGGTTGTAAAACTCACTGTTAGGCGCGTTCAACGCCAGGATATGGGCCCGGGCCAGATCCAAAATGTGGATGTAATCGCGGATACAAGTGCCGTCCGGGGTGTCGTAATCGGTCCCGTAAATCTCCACGTGTGGTTTCTGGCCAAGGGCGACTTTCAGGACATTCGGGATTAAATGCGTTTCGATCCGATGGTGTTCGCCAAAATTGGCTGAGGCACCGGCGGCATTGAAATAGCGCAGGGACACGAATTTCAATCCGTGAATCCGGTTGTACCAGCGCAGAACGCCTTCGAACATCAGCTTCGATTCGCCATACGGATTGATCGGGCGCTGCGGCAAAGTCTCGTCGATTGGAACTCGCTCGGGCGGGCCGAATGTGGCGCAGGTAGAGGAAAAGATCAGATTGTTTACGCCGTTGTCGACCATCGCGTCCAGGAGGTTCAGGCCGTTGGCGACGTTGTTGCGAAAATATTTCCCGGGATTTTCCATCGATTCGCCCACCAGCGCGCTGGCGGCAAAATGCATCACCGCGTCCGGACGATACTTCGAGAGGGCATCATTAATAGACCGCCCGTGGCAAAGATCGCCTTCGAAGAAGGTGGCGCGAGCATCGACTGCGCTGCGATGGCCTTCCTCCAGATTATCGAAAATGCCGACCTCGTGCCCTTCGTCGATCAAGAGCTCCGAACAAACGCTTCCGATGTAGCCCGCGCCGCCAACAACCAAAACCTTCATCCCGCAAAAAAGATTACCCTTAACCGCAGTCGATTAATCCAGGACGGGCGTGGGCAGGCGGGTAGAGTTCTTTTTCTCCAGCGCAGCAATCATTCGCTTAACCGAACGATGCCTGGCGCGGGGTTTCAACACTTTCAGACTGTCGGCATCCGAACCCCATTGCAAAATATCAATGTCCACGTGGCGAACACCCCAACGTCTCATTTCGAGCCGGGTGTGTTTGTAAAGATCGATGGTATTGGTGCCAATCAACGCCGTTCCGTAGTCGTCGATGACGTATTCTTCCTTTGTCCCTACGATTCGAAAGCGGGTGCCCAGCGGAAAGCGCGACCAATCTGACGCCGCGCTGCGACATTTCCCGCGCGACAATTTCTTGCCCACTGCATTCCGTTTTCCGCCATCTTCGCCCCGCGAATATGCGGTGGTGCGAACCTTCTCGAGACGGCGCGAATTTGGCCATCCGGCCGACTGAACGGCCGGCTGCGGCTGCGTTGCGCATCCAGCCAGAATGCACGTCGCGGAAAACGCGAATGTAAGTTTAAGAATCGTCGACATTTAGCAACCTCGCGCCCTCAATACCATTGAAGTAACCGGTGGCAAGAATAATCTAACCTCCTTAACAATCCAGATGACCAGCAACGCCGCCCAGATGAAAGTGGCTAACGACGTGATCCTTGATGGTCGTTTGGCACTGTTTCATCAACAGCATCAATGGCTTGCGGTAGCGGATCTGCATTTTGGATTTGAGTTAAGCCAGCGGGCTGCGGGCAGCTTGTTTCCGTTGTGGGGGATGCAAACGATCCAGGCGCGGCTGGAGGAATTGTTGAGCGATTATAACCCAGCATTTTTGGTGATGGTCGGCGATCTGGTTCACGATCGAACCGCGGTGAATCCGCTGGCGGCCCTGGTCCGCGATCTCACCCGCAGGACGGAAGTTGTTCTCATTGCCGGTAATCATGATCGAAAACTGGCGCCGGACGTGAATGTGCAGCCGCTCTGGCGAATCGATGGATTCTGTTTTCATCATGGACACTGCGAGGTCGAAACGGCCGACGAAATTCAGGTGATTGGTCATCATCATCCCGCCCAGACCGTTCGCGACGGAGCTGGCCTGCGCCTCAAGCTGCCCGCGTTTGTGCAACAGGATCGATGCTGGATTATGCCGGCTTTTTCTCCCTGGGCCGCCGGAACGCCGTGGCCGAATGAAGCCGGGGCGCGCATTTGGCTTTGTTCGCCTAACCGTATTATGCGCCTGCATATGTAGCGCAGGTTTCTAAACGGCAGACTCGCTGGTTTGCGTTACACAGTGCGCCAGGCGCTGCTCCAACGCCACTCTTCGGGAGTGTCGCAAAGCCCCGCCCGGACCGGATTGCTCCTGATATAACTGGAGATGCGCGCCTGCTCCTGTTCGCTGCGGACCCAATGATCGTAGCACTCGCGTTGCCAGAAAGGCTTTCCAGAGATCGCCAACAAAGCTTTCGGGCGCCGAGACGTGAATTGTTTCCACGATTTCAGAATGTCGCTGAGCAGATGATTTGGGCGAGGGAAGACTAACGTGTGAACGTGATTCGGCATTATCACCCAATCGTGAAGAAGGTAGCGTGTTTGGTCAAAATGTTGGAGCGTCTCGGCGACCAACCCGGCAATCGCAGGTCGACGCAGGTGACACGCCCCGGCGCCTTGATCGAGGTAGCGCTCAACTTTGCCCCGAAACTCGCGCTGGATTTCTTGTAACCGAGCTGTTCCCCGCCTGTCGGCTTCTCGCAATTGGGTTGCCTTTTCCCGCTCGAATCCAACAGGACCGCTTTAGGCAGCGAGTCGGCAAGTCGAAACGTGACGAAGTAACAAGCGCCTTCTTGTTTTACGTGTGGCAGATAGCCACGTGTGTGAATGCCGGAGCGAAGAACGTTCGTCGATTCGTTGGTTCCTCCTCTCGCGCGAAGATGGTAATGAGTCCGCTTCAGGCAGTCGTTTTGCCCCGGTAGCTGCTGAGACCGCATCAGTTCGAGACTAGCTGTCGCTCAAACGCCTGGCGAGTACAACGATTCGCGCGGTGTAGCGCAGGTTTCCAAACCTGCTGTATCGCCGATCTCCGAATCGGCGAGCCAATCGCGGCCTGATCGGCCGGTTTGGAAACCGGCGCCACAGCAGACTTGGAAGTCTGCGCTACAAAACGGCAGCGGGCGCTGTTCTAACGTCTCGTTAGGCGGGCGAGAGCTGGGCCGTGCATTCCGGGCAACGCTTGGCGTTGATCGGAATCGACTTCGTGCACATCGG
>DATFCK010000353.1:0-3291 GCA_035253185.1 Chthoniobacterales bacterium
CGCTCGTTGGGTTGATGCAGGAAGTAATGCGCTTCATCGACTACGATCCAGTGGGGAAGACCAACACTGCGACGGAGCGACGCCAGCATCGGAAGCAGGTCGTTAACGTAACGCAGTTTCTCCGCGTGATCGATCGCGCAAAGATCGATTACAATACTGACGTCAGGATGACGCAAGGCGCGGGCGACATCACTGAAACGCGGCGGCGGATCGGCGCCACCGAAGAGCACGACCCCGGGTAACGAACCCAGGGTGGTGTAATCGCCTTCCGGGTCGACCACACAAAGACAGTAGCCTTGCAGGATCAACTGTTCGCAGAAAAGGCCGGTGATCCAGGATTTTCCGGAGCGCGGATCGCCGGCAATCAAGATATTGCGCCCGTGAACCGCGGCCTCAACCGCCCGGCCGCCGGGATCGTGGCCGAGAATGATGCGCTGACTATGGGCGCGGTGAGGCGGTAGTTTGATATGAGCAGTGACTTTGCGAATGTAAGCCGCGACATCCGCCGGCCCTGTCCCTTGCAAAACTTCATCCGCGATCTGTTGCAAGGCCTTGCTGCCCCAACTCACCGCAACCCCGATCTCGCAAGCATCAAGCATCGCGTAGTCATTCTCGGCATCTCCGATTCCGATACAGTTGTGCAAAGACAGGCGGAGGGTGTTCAACGCCTCACGCAAGCCAGTCGCTTTATTGATGCCCTGAGGTAAAACCATAACCCGGTTATGATTGAATTGCAGAACGAGCGGCAGCTCGAGCTTCCTGATCACATCCAGGATTTTTGGGGCGTCGCCGGCATCGGCTTCGATAATGCAATCGCCAAAGTCGACTTGAACCTGACCGGCGGAAAGCTCAGCCAGCAGGATTTGCGACGGCGGATGCGTTAGCAGCCGGCTGGGTACGTTTGGAAAAGAAAGAACCGCTCCATTCTCGGCCACGATAGCGTCGAATAGTTCGGGCTCCGCAAGGACGCGTCGCAAATCCGCCATAATGCGGCCGGTGACAAGGATCACCACGATCCCGCGGGCCTGCGCTTCTCTAACCGCTTCGACCACCAGGGGCTCGATCCGCCCCTGTTGGGCAATGGTGCCGTCGTAATCGAGCGCGATCCCGCACAACTTCATCGCGGTTAGCCTAACGATCGAAGTCGCCGGCGGCTTCGGGCTGATAGTGAACCTTGTCCACTTTCATCCGTCGAATACCCTGCGGAACATTCCATTCGAACTGGTCGCCGACGCGATAGCCCAGCATTCCGGCCCCTATCGGCGCGAGCACCGAAATCTTTTCCTCCTCCACGTTGGCCTCGGGCGGGAAAACCAAAGTGAAGGTGACCGTTTCGCCGGAGTCCAGATCAATGAGATCGGCCCGCGAATTCATGGTGATGACATCGCCGGGCACTTCGTTAGGGTCGACTATCACCGCACGACCCAATTCCTCGGCCAGCGATTTCAAATCGCCCTGCTGCCGAGGATCCGAAACGGCCGCTTCCGCGAGCAAGTCTTGCAAACGCTCCTTATCGTGACTGGTAACATAAATGGATTTTTTCATAGCAAATGTTTTGGTAGCCACGCTCAAACGCGAGGTGGCGTTCCACTCTAGGTCTGGTCCACGGCTTTGACCAAGACTGGTATTCGATCGAATCGATAGATTTTGTTTATGCCTGAATTCAATGTTCGCTGGGCGCCGCGGTGCAATCATCGCATCAGGCAGTTCGTCGCGCCCCTGCGGCCGCCGCTTCCACTTCGACGATCGCCGCTATTGGCAGCTCTACATAAACAGTGGCGTCGTCGTAGCTGATCCGGGAAATTTTATCCGTCGAAATATGGATCATCGTTCCTGAGCCCCAATTCGATTCGACCACGATTTCCCTGACCATCCATGTTCGCCCGTCGATCATGAAGTCGGACAGTTTGCCGATCACTCCATCCGATGCTTCAACCTGATAGCCTTCCAGGAAGCGAGCGCTACGCAGATGTGATTCAATCGGCTGATTGTTAGTGTCGGAAGTGGGTGGCGGCGGCGCAATCACCGGGTAATCAGCCAGACCCCATAGCGGCCACGATTGAGCATAATACGGATAGTGGTAGTACCGGTAGAAATCTTCTTCATGCTGCCGGGAAACGGCCTGATGCTTGTCGATTGATGGACTGTTTTCGATTTGTTCCCGGGTAAGATTCACCAGAAGCACTTTTCCATAGGGATGGAGGTGACCCAGAGAATGCGGGGAAATGAGAACGAGCCGCCCACTCAACCACCCGCCGGTGTCAGCAACGACATAACGGACCGACCAATTCTTATCGTCGATATAGAAATCCCTGACGTGCCCGATCTCGCCGTCGGTGGCACGCAATTTCTCGCCGTAACGTTGTTCAACGCTGTGCAACATGATTATTTTCTTTCTCGGCAAAGTATCCGCTGCCGCCGGTGCCATGCTCCGCCTCTCGGGATAATAAGCGCGATTCGGATTCGACTAACCGTTCCCGGGCCGCTTGCAGCCGCCTAACCAGTCCGGCGGACATCCGCTTCAATAATTCGAAACCGAGCGAGGGGTCGGCCTCGGAATATTCCCGCAACATGGTTCCATAAAAGAACAGCGCTTTTGTTTCAGTCATGGCCCGAGCCGTGAACAGGCATTCATAGGGCGGGAGCAGCCACGACCATCCCAGCACTCCGCCGGATTTGATGATGCCGGCTTTGATTTTGTGCGCACTGCCCTCGACCGCAGCCTCGAGTTCGACCGAACCCTGTTCGACCAGATAAAATCGATTCGCGGTCTCGCCCTGGCTAAAAATGATTTGTCCCGGAGCGAACCGGAGCCGACAGGCGCAACGCGCCAGGGTCTCAATGTGACGATCACTCATCCCCGCAAGAAACGGAGTTGCGGCGATATCATTCTCCAGGTCGTTGACGTTCATTGGCTCCAGTGGTCGAGGGTCTATCTTTTCCTAACATTGCGCTGCTGAATTTGGGAGGAGAGGTAATGCGAAAAAACATATGTTTACTTTCGGGTTATGTGCCGATCGTCAGGTAACGTCCGGTAAATCGTTAGGGCAACGACCGCCAGGATCGTCGCAGTTAAAATCACAACAAGGTAATCCATAGCGTCGTTCAGTTGATCCGGCAGAACCTCGGGCGGTTAAACGGCCGAATCGATCGCGGTGCGCGCTCGCCCGGAGAAACGAATTCGGCCGCCGGCATATTCACCGGGGCATTACCGGCAGAATTGATTTCGCATCCGGTTCTGCCGTAACCTGTCATAATAGAACCATGACACCGGTGCCGAATAACTCAAAG
>DATFCK010000354.1:0-8243 GCA_035253185.1 Chthoniobacterales bacterium
TTTCGAGCGCCTTTATCTCCTTTTTCAGGAGCGCGGCAACGCGGTGCCGCGCGAGGTACACCTGGCCAACGCTGACTTTTAGCCGCTCGGCCACTTTCTGCGCCGGCCATTCCTTCTGCACATAACAATCAAAAATTTGAAACTGTTTTGGATCGATTTTTTTCTTCAGCCGGGTGATCGCCGCCTGAAACAAATTCTGTTTCCATTCGCTTTCCCACAAGTCATCAACGGGTTGAGCAGCCGAATCCGGCAGACGATCGAGTGTTCCGGTTAGGCGATCGTCCATTGAGCCACGGTGTTGTTCTGGCACGCGTTTGCGAAACTGATCGGCGATTCGCCACCGGGTGATGTTTAACAGCCAGCCCTTGAATGAACCTACCGCCGGGTCATAACGGAGTTTGCCGACGTTTTTTGCGACCGTGATTACGGTTTCCTGGACCACTTCCTGCGCTTCCGAATCGGTTAGGCCGGCTTTCCGCGCCGCCGAGTAGATCAATTTCCAATAGGTATCGAAAAATTGCTGCCAGCGCTGGCGATCTTCCCAGTTGGCCAGGCGGTCGACCAAACTTCGTCGAGTGGCGGCCAGGCTTTCACTCTTCATCTGCGGCAACTGTACCGGGGACGGGAACGAGAACAACTGTAGCGGCGCGGTTAGCGTATCCACTCGTGGGGACGGGAAGCTAACAGCTTTCCCTACAGACGTGAATGTATCCCAGCGCGTTGTTAGCATTTTGCGAAGCTTTGGAGTGCGACGCGTCCGCGCGTCGCTTTGGGACCAAAGGGAAATGTTTCGGGGCGTGGCGTCCTGTCGGTTTCGGGGAGTCGCACTTTCAGCCCTTGCGAAAGAGCCCTCCATAACTTGGGACGATGCCCCAGGCGTTGAATTGAATCCGCGCCGGTGGCGCTAACGAGCAGGAGCTTCATCGGCAAATATGTGTGGCTTGAGCGCGTGGAACGCTGGTGAAAGCGGTGCCGGGACGCACCGCACTAAAAGCGCTTCGCGCGAAATGTATCCCAGCTACTCTACCGAAATCGTCTGTTCGGCGGTGCCGCGTGGACCGACCGCGCGCAATTTCCATTCACCGCTCTGCAGTTGCCAGAAGACGCGACCATCCGGCCGTGCCATTTGCAATTGGCCATTCACATACCATTGCACTTCAGCGCCAAAATTGGTGGTAAATTCGACCATTTGCTGCGTCCTCGGAAGGTCACGATCGATAGTGTAACGCGCATTTGCGATCGGGTTAACGATTCGAGCCGATGAAACAGCGCGAGCGCCGATTTGGTTGTTACTGGTTTTGCACCAGGCGGCATATTCCTCCGGCAAAACCAGTTTTCCATCGCTGGCGAACCACTCTTTCGAATCTTCCAGCGGTTCCGTTCCTTTCAGAAACCATTCGCTGATTGGCGGCCGGCTCAACCGTGAAGGCAATAAACCGGTGTCGGGACAAATCTCGCGCCTAACAAGTCGATTATTCTCCGTGGGGGATTCGAGCGGATGATCCGCGGCCAGAAGTTCCCGGATGATGGACGCCCACAACGGCGTGGCTGACCGGACCGCGAGGGTATCGCGCATCGGGCGACCATTAATATTTCCGGCCCATACCGCGACGGTGTGTTCGCGGGTGAAACCGACCGTCCAGGCATCGCGAAAGCCGCTGCTGGTTCCGGTCTTAGCCGCGACGCGTTCCGGAAACGCCAGGGGTGAGCGCCGGCCAAACACGCGTTCCCGGGCAGCATTGTCAGCCAGAATGTCGGTAATGATCGCGGCTCCCTCGCGCGAAATGAGTCGTGACATCGGATGATGTTCGGCGGCAAGTAGCTTGGCTTGAAGAGCTATGCCGCCACGAGCGAGGCCGGCGTAAGCGGCCGCCAGATCAACCGGCCGAATCTCGGCGTTCCCAAGGATGAACCCAGCCCCGTAATCATCAAACCCGCGGGCAAAGGTAAAGCCCCACTTCTGCAACTCGAAAAATGTCTGGCGCGCGCCTAACCGGCTGACAGCAACGACAGCTGGAACGTTAAGGGAACACGCCAGAGCTTCCCGCAGCCGCACCGGACCAAAATAGCGATGGCTATAGTTCTGCGGATCGTAATCATCGTATGCGTCACGAATCGCGTCCGGCGTATCGGGCAACAGACTGGCAGCGGTTAGTAATCGCCTATCAATAGCCGAGAGATAAACAAATGGTTTAAGCGTCGAGCCGCAGCTATGCGGTCGCATCGCGGCGTTGACCTGGCTGGTGGAGTAATTGCTCGAACCGACCATCGCCCGGACCGCGCTGGTCTCGTTGTCCATGATGACCACTGCGGCCTCCGAAACATCGCCGCGGTTCAATGCTCGCAAGTGCGCGGCGACACAGCGCTCGGCCATCGATTGTAAATCAAGATCCAGCGCGGTGGTTAACGGACCGGTATGACCAGCGCTTCTCTGCACGACGGAGTCAACGAAATGGGGCGCCAGCCGCGGCGGCGTGAAGCGACCGATCGACGGGGGAGATTTCGCGAGCAATTGATGTTGTTGCGGCGTGATCACACCTAACGATTCCAAGCGGCCCAGGGAACGCGCGTATCTCCGGGTCGCCTGGTCGAGCCGCGTCCACGGATTGAACCGGCTCGGCGCCTGCGGTAAACCGGCCAGAAAAATCGATTCGGGCAGGGTAAGATCGCGGGCCGGCTTTCCAAAATAGGCGCGCGATGCGGCTTCGGGACCGAGCCGGCGGTTTCCATAGCTACTGCGGTTCAGATACTCGGTGAGAATGCGTTCTTTGCTCCAAACCCGTTCCAGTTTCCAGGCGACCAGCGTTTCATCCAGCTTGTTGAACCAGCCGCGTCGCTGCCGGCCCCGGGCAAGTTTTGCCAGCTGCTGGCTGATGGTCGAACCGCCGGAAATGACGCGACCGGAGCGGGCGTTGCGAGCCGCAGCCCCGACAAGAGCGTGCCAATCGACGCCACGATGCTTGTAAAATCGGTGATCTTCCAGGGCCACGGTGACCTGAGGCAACCACGGGCCCATTTCTTTCAGACCCCGTGGCAGTTGGGCTCGTGCTGTGGGCGAAGCGATCTGGGCAATTTCACGGCCCCGGATATCCAACAGCGTTAACGTCCCGGTTAACGGCGTGCGAAGAGTTTTTGGTAGCGGCCACAGCACAATGGCCAGGCCGATCAGCATGAGCACTGCGCTGCACCCAATAATCCCGCGAGGCGATTTTAGTCCGGGGAGCGCACGCTTATAGCGTGCGGGCGAATGCATTTTGCATTCGCGAACTTCGTTCCGATTTTTTCTCCTTCCTGAGTGGCGAACCGCCTGGAAAGATTGTTGCGGCAAAATGCCACAACCAGCACGCCTGAGGCGCGCGCTCCCCAGATGGAGAAGGCGCGCTATTCGCCAGAGATAACGCATAGACTTGACGGTGATAATCCCGAGAAACGGCTGTCGTACATCGGGTAAATCTGCGTAGCCGGCCAGCGGAACGTTCCGGCCGCGGTCGCGCGCGCCAGCACCGAATAAATCCCGGTGCCCGGCTCGAAATCGTCGAAATACAGAAGCGTCGTCCGATCACGCATTTCCGAATGCGACAGGGCCAACACATGATCGCTGGGATCAGGAGCAGGCATTTGCAGGAAGCGGCCGATTAACGCGAGGTTCGGGTTCACTACCTCAAATCCGCCGGGCAGAGCATCCTCGAGCGCAACATAACTATGCTGACGTTCGGTGTTGATCCGGTAAGTAATCAACACCTGATCTCCAATCTTGAACGGAGCGTTAGTCTCGCCGGTCCGCTTTGGATCCGACATATTTCGGACTACTCGTTCCAATCGAAACCCGCGATCGCTTCGCTGCGTATCCAGATCGTTAGTCGCGTATTGGGCTGATAACAGGAACGTGAGCGCAGCGTGGTTCAGACCGGTAATGGAAAGGTCCTGGCCCAGCGAGCGGTCCAACCATGCCGCTGAGCAACTGTTCCTGGACAATTTACCGGCCGGCTGCATCGCCGTGAGCGGCCTCGCGATTTCGGTTTCCAGCATCGATTTGAACGCGAGCAACAGCCATAGATTTTCCTGCGTGGACAGCGATGCCGACGAGTCCATCAGCGCCAGCATCCGATCTTTGACGCGCTTTTTCCTTTCGGCATTCCACATCTTGGGAGCGACGGTATCGAAGGCGAGCGCGATGATCGCCTCAGCGCGGGTGGTGGAGCTGAAGTTGGACGGCTTAAATGCGCGCGGTTTTACCGGCGCTGAGATTTCTTTGAGCAGCTGCTCCCTTTCCCGGGCCATGATTTTCTGCCGGTGCAATGCAATGGCCAGCAGCGCCCGGCCTTCATCATCGGCCTCGTTCCGGCGCAGGTAGAGATCCTGCGCGATCGCGTTAATATCATCGCTGGTCTGGTACTGAGACAACACGAAAAGCGCGAAGCATTTGTCGAAGACGGAGGCATTAGTCCGGCCTTCGATGATCTTTTTGAGAGCGCCGGCAAGCTTGTCGCGCAATTTGTCAGGCACGCTAAACCCGGCATTGGCCGACTCGTTAACCGCCCAGAACGCTTCGCAGGTCACAAACGGATTGGCAGTGTCCCCGCCGGGCCAGTACGGGAGCATGCCATCGCCTAACAAGGAATCATTGATCTGCTTCATGCCACGCTCCAGAACACCGCGGTATTCCGCGTCGCGTGCTTCTACATTGGGCAAATAGGCGAGCAGATTCGCCAGCATGCTGTAGCCAAGAAGTTTGGTGCAGATTTGCTCGAAACAGCCGTGCGGATAATCCAGCACCGCGGGAATGCCGGCGAGCTTTGGCAACCAGGGCGAACTCGAAATCGTAGCGTCGAATTTTCCGTGCCCGGTTTTCCAGGGGCCAGGCATAAGTGGTTCGGCATCAAATCGGGGCCCGGAAAAGGAACCGGCGACGCTTTCCTTCCGCACAATCGTAGGGGGCTGAACCGGAAGAGTCAGTTCAACCGCATCCGTCATTTTGGAATCGGATTTTGCGACTGCTTCAAATCGTATTTTTGTGGGAGCGAGCTCAACATTTTCAACTTTCGCTTTGAAACGAAACACGGTCGGGGTATCGCGTTTCGCTTCACGGGTCTGGGTTGCTTCCGCGATCAGCGGGCAGGTCGAATCGGTAACGCACCGCATGGTCACCTGCTCAGAGTCGGAAAAATTTTGCTGCACCGACGCGCGCAACTCGAGTTCGTCCTGGTGGCGCAGGAATCGCGGCAGGGCCGGATTGATCAGCAACGGCTTCGAAGTCTTCAGCGTGGTATTGGCGTCACCGCCAAACTGATCGGCTTTGGCCTGCGCCACCGCGACGATCCGATAGGTGGTGAGATTATCCGGGGCAACAAATTCAAACGAAGCCTTGCCATTATCATCGGTCGTTAGGCTTCCTTGCCAGAATGCGAGGGTCTTGAATTCCTTGCGGGTGATGCCCCGGCCGGATACCGCAGCTTCTTCACCGCCGCCCAGAATGAAACCTTTCTGGGTCAAACTCGTCGGCGTAATCTGTTCAATAAATCGATCGAGTGACTGGTAGCTGCGAACCGAGAAAGGATTCTTGGGGTAGAATTCGCTGATAAGATCGGGTAATTTCCAATTTCCCAGCGTTAAGACAGCGTCATCGGTAGCAAAAACAGTTAGGTCGGCGTCTTTTACCGGCTTGTTTTCAGAACTGACTTGAACAGTGCCGTGCACCGTCTCCCCTGGTTTGACCGTGGTCGCGGCAAGATGACTCTCGATCTTCAATTCGCGTTCCGGCCGGCGTACTTCAATCGCGGTGCTGGCAAAACGTTCGCGCGGAAGCTCGCGATCACCGCCGGGCTTGATCAGATAAATCGAAACGTTCGCGTTTGGCGCAAATTCCCTTTTGATTGGCAGGTCGATGCGGCCGGCGTTGCCCGCCAGCGGCACAATCAAGGTATCGAGAATACGATCGTTTTCGACCGATACCCAGGCCATCCCGCCGAAGGGCGCTTGAATGGTTAGCCGCGCTTTTTCGCCGGGGGAAAACTGGCGGGATTCGTGTTCAATTTTGAAGCTGGTCTCGTTAGGCACCGGCAGCTCCGCGATCTGTTCGCCGGTGACAGTGGTTTCGTCGCTGACCATGACGCTTTTACCGTCAGTGGCACTGGCCGCGGCCACATAACGGCCAGTCGCCGTTACCGGAAAATCAAAATCGTCAGGCGTTTTAACCTGGCGTGACGCAACTTTTTCAAACTGATCGGTGTTACGGTAGCGGTAAACAAATGGCGCGATCTGTTCCTTGGCGGTCTTGGTCGTGACGTGGAAAAGGTCTACCCGAACCGGGATGTCCGCGACTCTGACGTTTTTTTGGTCAACCGCATCCAGCTGGACCTTAACTGCTCTGTTTGCGCCGGGCTGTTCGGCAATCTTGATGCCGAGCCGCGTCGGCACCGCGAATACCGTTGTTGTTTGTCCTCCGGGCAGAGTTTGACCATCGATAGAGGTCACTTCAACCGACCACGAAACGTGCGCCCGGGAAACAGCGGCGTTGTCTTTGAATGGCGATTCGCACGACAACGCCGCCGCCCCGCGATCATCCAAAACTGCGTCGCCCTCGATCGTTTTGGTAAGCGACTCGTTAGGATCGAGGTGTGGGCCCAGTTGGGAGTAGCCGTTGTAACGTTTCCGGTAGTCGTCCTCTTCGCTGCCGAATTCCGCGAACGCGCTCCAGGTGGCGCTCCAATGAACCCGCGCTCCCGTGTTCGGCGCGCCATGAAAATAGACCGAGCGGACCTGCGCGTGAGCCGTTTGCCCCAGCTCCTCGTTTGCGTCGACGGTGACGAAAAACAGCGGGACGCGATATTCCTCAACTTGAATCGTGGTGCCGCCGAAAATGTCCTGATTTTCAATCGCGCATCGAATCTGCAATTCGCCAAGCTCGGATGTCTCCGGGATTGTCCATTCCGCCTCCCAGCCGCCGCGTCGCGATAACGCCGCAGTGCCTTCGGCTTTTATCTCGTCCGATCCACTTGTGATTTTCCAGCGGACCTGAGACCCGTTCGGAATCACCGGTTCCCCATTTTGGTAGCGACGAACCATTCCTTTCATTTTTACCACCTGCCCCGGGCGATAAAGGTTGCGATCGGTAATGATTTCGACATGGGAATCGTGTCGAGCCGGGCTGTAATCGGAATCGCCCGCGCCGTAATAAAACGCCCCGTCGACAAATTGCAGAGCAGTGCCATCGTCGCTTTCGGCTACGAAAAGATAAGCCTGATCTTTTTTCTGGGGCAGAACTGTGGTGCGCTCGAAAGCGGCGAAGCCATCCTTGTCAGTAACAGCGCGCGCCAATTCAATATTCTCTTTTGTTAGGGCGCGCACTGTTATGCCGGCGATCGGTTGCGCGGTGGCCATTTTGGCGACCCGAAGCATCACCGAATTCGGCGTTCGCTTTTGAGTAAGAATCAGGTCACTGGTGCAAATGATCGAGCGATTACCGACCACCCGGCCGTCCGGAAGTTGAGCCGTTGCCTCTAACAAGAACGCTCCGCTTCGTGTCTTGTCCGGCGGCAGAGCGCATTTGATGTCGCGTCGCGTGTTCGTGTTACCGCCGGTCGCGTCAGTTGAGCCGGTGGCAATGACTGGCAATTGAAAGGCATCCACCAACGGTTCGGTGCGGTACGGTTTATTGAACCCGGTGCGCGGATCGATTACCGGTTTACCGGTCACCGGATCGATTGTGTCTCGCTCAAACTCTCGCACCCGGGTGGTTATCGCGGGCAGCTTCTCCAGCGGAATCGCAGCCAGTTTCCAGGTCACGGCGGGAGTGTTGACCTGAAAAAACGAAAACCGCAGCTCGGCACCGGCGCGGAGGAAAACCTGAGAAGCCGGGAAAAGGATGGTTGGCTGTTTATCGCGAAAGGTTGCGCCCCAGCGGGATTCATTCGTTAGGCCAAACCCGCGGGCGCCGCGCAGGTTCGTAGAAACCGCGACCTGATATCGTTGTTTCAAATCAAATGCGCCGGCGATCCGAATTTCGTCACTGCTTGGCAGCAATTTTATGTCTTTAATTGCCGGCTCGATCCGAATGTTCTCAGGAGTTGCTTCTGAGGGCTCAATAATGTCGTTGAATTTTATGATGATTGCCGGGTCTTCCAGCGGATGATTGAACGCCCCGACCCAATCCACTGAAAGCGGGACGGTTTTGCCGACCCGGAAAACTTTGAGATAGGGAAGAGGCTTTCTACTTTTTGCGTCTAACAATCCGTTAACGATGA
>DATFCK010000355.1:0-5693 GCA_035253185.1 Chthoniobacterales bacterium
ACGTTGACCACGGTAAAACCACCCTCACGGCGGCCATCACCAGCGTGCTGGCGAAAAAAGGCATGGCCGAGGCCCGCGCCTACGATTCAATCGATAACGCGCCGGAAGAAAAAGAGCGCGGTATCACCATCAATACCGCCCACGTGGAATATCAGAGCGACAAACGCCATTACGCCCACGTCGATTGTCCGGGGCACGCTGACTACGTCAAAAACATGATCACCGGGGCCGCTCAGATGGACGGTGCGATTTTAGTCGTTAGTGCAGCCGATGGTCCGATGCCGCAGACTCGGGAGCACATCCTGCTCGCGCGTCAGGTCGGCGTTCCAGCCATGGTGGTGTTCCTGAATAAGGTCGACATGGTCGACGATCCGGAACTGCTCGACCTGGTCGAGATGGAAGTGCGTGATCTCCTCACTCAATATGAATTTCCGGGAGATAAGATTCCGATCGTCAAAGGCAGCGCGTTGAAGGCGCTGAATGGCGATGCCGAACAGGAAAAGCAGATCATGGCGCTGGTGGCCGCGATCGATGATTACATCCCCGTTCCGGAGCGTCCGATCGATCAGCCGTTTTTGATGCCGATCGAAGACGTGTTCAACATTGAAGGTCGCGGCACCGTTGCCACCGGCCGAGTCGAGCGCGGCATTCTCAAGAAGATGGAGGAAGTCGAGCTCGTCGGCGTTAAGCCCACCGCCAAGACTACTGCGACCGACATCGAAATGTTCCGCAAGCTTCTCGATGAAGCCCGCGCCGGCGATAACGTCGGTGTTTTGCTTCGGGGCGTGAAGAAGGAAGACGTCGAGCGCGGCCAGGTTATTGCCAAGCCCGGCTCGATTACGCCGCACAAGAAGTTCAAGGCGGAAGTGTACGTGTTGAGCAAGGAAGAGGGTGGACGGCACACTCCCTTCTTCACCAATTACCGGCCGCAATTTTACTTCCGGACCACCGACGTTACCGGGCAGGTCAAACTGCCCGATGGCGTAGAAATGGTTATGCCCGGCGATAACGTGTCGGTCGAAGTGGAGCTGATTACTCCGATCGCGATGGAGAAAACCATCCGATTCGCTATTCGCGAGGGCGGCAAAACCGTCGGCGCGGGTCGCGTCAGCGATATTTTGGACTAAACTGCGTTAATCATACTCATGCTCACGCTCCTGCTCATGATCGAGGGGAGCGGGGCCGGAGCATGATCAAGAGCAGGAGCAGGAAGGAATTAACGCCAGTAGCTCAATTGGTAGAGTAGCGGTCTCCAAAACCGTCGGTTGGGGGTTCGAGTCCCTCCTGGCGTGAGGCTATCGCCGCGTTGAACCGTTGAATCGTTAAATAGTTAAACCGGAAAGATGAAACCCCAACCGCTTCAACCCTTTAACGCTTTAACGATTCAACGCTTTAACGATTCAACATGGCCATAGCAAGAATCAAAAACTTCTTCAGCGAGGTTCGCACCGAGCTGCAGAAAGCCTCGTGGCCGTGGGACCCGAAAGAAAAGGGGTTCCGCCGCTACAAAGAGCTGTTCGATTCCACTCTGGTGGTATTGATCTCGATGGTACTGCTGGGCGGCTATGTTGCCCTGTTTGACTTCGTTCTGGTCAACGTGATTCATTTCTTTACCCGGTTTCACTGATATTTGATTCGACTGCTATGGCCCAAACGCTGCCAGCAAAGATAAAAGGTGGAGCAAGTTTTCAACTTGCTGATTTGAAGAACGCAATTTGGAAAGTTGCGCCACATTCTTAGTATGGCCCAGACCCTCGCAGGCAAAGATCAATGGTACGTCGTGCACGTGCTCTCCGGTCAGGAGAACAAGGTGCGCGATAACATCGTGAAGCGGGTGAAAACCGAAGAGATGAGCGACCTGGTCTACGAGGTCCTGGTTCCTACCGAGCGCGTATCCGAAATCAAGAAGGGCAAGAAAAGCGAGACCACCCGAAAATTTTTTCCCGGTTATCTCATCGTCAACATGCACCTGCTCGATGAGCAGAATCAGTTAGTCGGCCGCACCTGGTATTTTATCCGCGATACCCCCGGTGTGATTGGCTTTGCCGGCACCAAGGACAAACCGATTCCGATGCGACAGGCCGAAGTCGAGAACATGCTCGCGCAGATGAAAGAGCGCGAAGAAAAGGTGAAACCGAAGGTCAGCTTTGAAGTCGGCGAGACGGTTAAGGTGGCCGACGGGCCATTTCAAAATCAGAACGGGATTGTGGAAGAGATCGATCCGGAGCGCGGCAAGTTACGTGTGTCGGTTACGATTTTCGGCCGGGCCACACCGGTGGAGTTGGAATATTGGCAGGTGGAGCGCGGCTAGCGCCGCGAGTTTTAAGCTTTAAGTTTTAAGTGTTAAGTAAAGGCGAACAGACTCGCACGCTGCACTTAAAACTTAAAACTTAACACTTAAAGCTTCGTGATATGGCAAAGGAAAAGGTAGCAGAAATCAAGTTGCAGATACCAGCTGGGCAAGCTAACCCCGCCCCGCCGGTAGGCACCGCGCTGGGACCGCGCGGGGTCAACATCATGGCCTTCTGCAAGGAATTTAACGCCGCCACCCAGAAACAGGCGGGCGACATTTTGCCGGTCGTAATCACGGTCTACAAAGACAAGTCGTTCACTTTCATCACCAAAAGCCCGCCCGCAGCAATTCTTTTGAAAAAGGCGGCCAACATCGCGGCCGGCTCCAAAGAGCCTAACAAGACCAAGGTAGGCAAAGTTTCACGCAAACAGGTCATGGACATCGTAAAAACCAAGTCCAAAGATCTGAACGCGCGCAACGAAGAAGCCGCATTCAAAATCATCGCCGGCACGGCCCGCCAGATGGGCCTCGAAATCACCGACTAACAAACAAAGTGGCATCGGCTTCCCTTGGCGCGTCGTAGTGCCCGCGCCTGCGGGACCAGGGAAGCAGACGATGATTTGGCAGTTCATTGGCAGGATGCCAATGCCACGGATTCCCTGTAGCCACCCCGCTCTGTCGGGACGTCACTGCCGGACGGAGCGCTCTGATCGGAGGGACGAGCTTGTCTCGTCCCATTAATCAATCGCTGCGCCGGTCAAAAAAGTGGGACGAGACGAGCTCGTCCCTCCGCTGGACATTCCGCTGTTCAAAACTTCTCCGTCACGCTGGCGTAGACGAACCGTCCGGTCGGATCATAAAGAAAGCGCGGGAAGTCATACAGTTGAGTTTCAAGAGAATCGCCTAACCTGAAACCCTTCATTTATTTCTAACCACCGAGGACACCGAGGACACCGAGGCGGCTTCACCGCACACCAATTCTTTATTTTTCTCCGTGACCTCCGTGTCCTCGAGCGAAGCGGGCGGTTGAAGTTCCGTTCCTAATCCTTCGAGGATCCTTGCCCTGATCCGCGGTTCGAGTGTTTCGCGCCGGCCTGCAGCGTTAGGCGAAGCATCGCGGGCAGGTATTTCGTGGGCTTACCATTCTTCATTAGAGTCCTGGTCGTTAGTCCGACGTTTTATGGTGGAGAAATTGGCGAGTTAGGACGCCGCCATCATCGGGTCGCGATCGGTCAAACGATCCAGGAGCCGCGAATAGAGGTAGAAGATTATTAAGAACATAAGGAGTAGCTGCCGGTTAATTGTTTATTTTATGGCCTCATATTAACACCTCTTGCGCCAACTTGTTTGAAATCGGACCATCGCTGGCCGATTAGTCACATATAATTGTATATGAGATATTTATAAATCGAACAATTGCTTAAAATTTGAACGTCGTTTGAGGAATCGCAATATTGTGGCCTTAAAACGATACAATTTTGGTCTAAAACTGATAAAAGATATGGCGCAACGATTTACCAGGCGTTAGTGAACCAATCGTCTCCGGGTTTCGCCTTCTTTCTTGCTACCACCTGCGTTTCGTTTCTACATCGCCTAATGACGACTCTCCGCTCCCATTGCCGCACATTGGCCGCCGTTATCGGGTTACTTGCCCCCTGTTTTTGCGCTTCGATTACTTTCCTCGTCGCCGAGTCCGCCAGCGGAGCCGATCAAACGATCGTTCTCAAGGCCGCCCGGCTGTTTGATGGGAAGTCCAAAGCGCTCACCACCAACGGCGTCGTCATCGTTCAGGGCGACAGAATCATGGATGCCGGCAGCAACGTGTCCGCGCCGGCCGATGCGCAGGTAATCGATCTCGGCGACGTTACCCTATCGCCCGGATTTATGGATGCGCATACCCACCTGACCTTCGACTATTCAGGCGACTACAATAAGACGCGACTGGGACAGATCTCCGTCAACGTGTCCGAACACGCGATCCGCGCCACCAATTACGCGCGAGCCACAGTGGAGGCCGGTTTCACCACGGTGCGCGATCTCGGCAGCGGATTCCTAGGCAGCGCGGAATTTGTCGATGTCGCGCTGCGAAATGCCATTAACAAAGGGTATGTGATTGGTCCCCGCATGCTGGTAGCCACCCGCGGCGTTGGAGCCACCGGCGGCCACTTTGATTCGACTAACGGCTATCGCGATATGCTGTTCGGACAGGAACCAGGCTTCAACTGGGGAATCGCGGACGGTCCGGATGAAATTCGCAAGCTCGTTAGGTTCGAAGTCAAAAACGGGGCCGATGTGATCAAGGCAGCGGTATCCGGTGGCGTCCTATCGTTGGCTGACGAAGTGGACGTGCCCCAATTCACGCCTGATGAAATGAAAGCGCTGGTTGATGAAACGCACCGGCTTCGCAAGAAAATAGCGGTGCATTGTCACGGGGATCAGGCGGCGAAGGAGGCGATCGCGGCCGGGGTGGATTCAATCGAACACGGCTCCTTCTTGAAGCCGGACACTCTGGCAATGATGAAGGCCAGGGGCGTTTACCTGGTGCCCACTTTGATGGCGACGGAATGGATCCTGCCGAAGCTGTCGCAGTATCCTGCGGCGGTTCAGGAAAAGGCAAAAGCTGCCGCCGCCGCTCGCTCCGAGATGTTTCGAAACGCGGTGAAAGCCGGCGTGAAAGTCGCCCTTGGCACCGACGCCGCTGTCTTTCCGCACGGACAGAACGCCAAAGAATTCAAGCTAATGGTCGATTTGGGAATGCCTCCGGCGGATGCGTTGATTTCCGCGACCTCCGGTGCTGCCGATTTGTTAGGCCTGGCCCCGCGGTTGGGGACGCTGGAGAAGGGCAAGCTCGCCGATGTCATCGCAATGCCCGGCGATCCGATCAGCGATATCACCGCGACCGAGCGCGTTTCGTTCGTGATGAAGGAGGGAAAGATTATCCGGAACGGGGCGGGGACACCGAAGCCGATGACTTCCAAGGATGCGCCTAACGAGGAGATTCCGGCGCACTGACTTACAATTTTAAAGTTTGCGGGGACGGCTTGTTTCCCCCGGGAAATCGTACGTTCCTAACATTGTCATCCCGAGCGCATTTAAGCAATCTCGCCTACTTGTGTGACGTGTTCCGCAGTTGAGGGGTCCCTCCACTTCGGTCGGGATGACATTGCTTAAGAGTCTTATATCCTCGGGACCTGCAACTCACCGCGTGCGCGGAGGAGAGCCAATTCGAAAGTCCGAATAAAGCACAATTTTGTCGGTGCTTGGTAATTGGAATTTGGAACTTCCGGCGCGAAGCGCCGCGGTTCCTCGAATGCGCTCGGGATGACAACCTTTTGATGCTTAGTTGCTCGCGCGGGACCGGTTTACGCCCGCACTTTGGGCCGCCGGAAAGTCGAAAATC
>DATFCK010000356.1:0-8546 GCA_035253185.1 Chthoniobacterales bacterium
GTTTCACTGGCGCGCGCGCTGGCTCCCAATCCGCGCGTCCTTCTGATGGACGAGCCGTTTGCTGCGCTGGACGCCCTCACCCGGGAACAATTCTACGGCGATATACAGGAGATTTGGAAGTCGCGCCGCAAAACGATCGTATTCGTTACCCATAACGTGCGCGAAGCGGCCTGCCTGGGCGACCGGGTGCTGGTTTTTTCGCCACATCCCGGACGTATCCAGGAAGAGTTTCGAATCGACCTGCCGCGACCGCGGGATATCAACAGCGTCGATCTGGCGGTGCACGCGACCAAAATTAAAGGCGCGTTGAAAGTGCACAGCGAAAAGGAGCCTAACGGCAAATGAGGCGCTTCGTTTTAGCCGCCGGATTTTTTGTCGCGCTGTTGTTGATCTGGCAATGGCTTTTCCAAATGCAATTTTGGTCGCCGATTCTGTTGCCGGCGCCACTCCAGGTTTTCGAATATTTGAAAGGCGCGGTGGCCGATGGTTCGCTGTTCCGGGGCGCTGCCACTACCATGCGGCGGCTTATCACCGGTTACATTCTGGGGTTGATGATTGGGCTTCCACTTGGCCTGGTGACGGCGCGCTGGCAGGTCCTTCGTGACACGATCGGAACCCTGGCGCTCGGATTGCAAACGCTGCCCAGTGTTTGCTGGGTGCCGTTGGCGATTCTCTGGTTCGGCCAAACCGAGCCCGCCATGTTGTTCGTTGTAGTAATGGGCACGGTTTGGTCGGTGGTAATTGCCACCGACACCGGAGTTCGCAACGTGCCGCCAATTTATCGCCGGGCTGCCCTAACTATGGGTTCGAAACGATTGCATATTTGGTTGAAGGTTATCTTTCCGGCGTCACTGCCCTTCATCGTGAGCGGAATGAAACAGGGTTGGGCCTTCGCCTGGCGTTCACTGATGGCGGCTGAGATTTTTGTTACCGTGCTGACCGGATTCGGGCTTGGTCAGTTGTTACATTTCGGCCGCGAACTCAATGCCATGGAACAGGTGATCGCCATCATGCTGGTGATCGTCATCATCGGTTTGCTGGCCGATAAGATTTTCTTTTCGCCGATCGAGCGATTCCTGCATCGGCGATGGGGAACAAGCCAGGCATGAGAATTGGAGAAAAACGTGAGCCGATTCTGGTGCGTCGCGAAGTGCGCATCACTAACGAGTTAGGTTTACATGCCCGGCCTGCGGCCGAGTTTGTCAAAAAGGCCAAAGCGTTCCGCTCCGACATTTGGATCATCAAAGATGACAAACGTTATTCCGCCGCCAGCCTGATCGACGTGTTGCGGGCAAATCTCGATTGCGGTGCTACTGCTACTCTGGAAGCAAACGGCGTGGACGCCGAGCAGGCACTCGACCGCCTCGAGGCGTTACTGGCCGAGTTTGAAGGCAAGCACGACAATTGACCGAACAGCTGTTCGGAAAACCCAAACCCCAAAACCCAAGTTCCAAGGAAGCACCAATACTCAAAATCCTAACGAACGAGCACTGCGCTTGTGAAGCTCGAGCTTGAGATTTCCCTGGTGCTTGGGAATTGGGTTTTGGAGTTTCTGCGCGTCAGCGCAGAGGCCGCCCCACCATGATCCCGCTATGGGTTCTGAATCGGTACAGATATTTCGATAACTCACTATCGACGATAACGCGGCCGGCGTTACTCGGAGCTGATGCGTGCAAAAAGTGCAGAACCCCGTCCTGGGTGCGCATTGCCAAACCAACGTGTGATGTCGATCGCATCCCGCCGCGGTCGCGCGATACGATTCCAATGATGTCACCGCTTTTCAGCTTGGGTTCGATCTTCTTCACGTTGCTTTTCGGAATTTCGTACAATGGCCGCGAGGAAACGGTTGCTTCCATGCGCGCCAACGGTTTGAGTAACGATTTGTTAGCCGCGAGATAACGATAATGCCGCCAGCCGATGGTCATTTCACGGGCCGAGTGCGGGACCGACCGGCCGCCGAGCTCTCTGGTTAGGTCTTTCACCAAACCGCGGCGATCGTTGTCGTAAAGCCAATCCTCCAAATAATGGAGCCGGGAAAGATAGTCGCCGGTGCAATTGCCGTCACGATATCGATCTATCTCGATGTAGCGCAATAATTTTTCCGGTGTCCAATTCGACTCCGGTTCGTCGAGCATCCGGGCGAAAGCGAGCGATATTTCGAAGAACGTCCAGCAATCCATGGCGTTGAAATTCACCGACGGCGCTTCGATCCGATTATCGATCTCCAACGTGTAATGCTTGTATCGGGTGCCAACGAGCTTTTGGCCAACCGTGGCGGTGCGCAGTCCAATCGGCAGCGATCTCCAATTTTCTCTTTTCGCCACATCCACCAGCCGATCGAACCGTTGTTTGCCTTTGAATACGGTGTCGAACGGAAGACGGTTTTCATACGTTGCCCGGGCGAGCGGGCAGCCGACAAACAAAACCAGCGCGATGGTTATGAATCGTCTGGGAAGCATCGCGGGAACAAAATGCCGAAGGTGAGACGCTGCAACCATGGCGGTATAAGACGTTCGACGTATGGGCGGCGTTCAAAAGAGCATGGTAGAGGCGTTCACTGAACGCCATGGCGATTGGGGTCAATCGCCGCTACCTGTTCGAATACATCGCCTCAACGCCTAAGTAGATCGTCCCGCAGGGAATAGGCGCGTGATTTCAGGAATTGATGGGGTCGTTCGCCAGTGACCGGTTTGATCCAGTGACGAAAACTGCGTCGGCTCTCCCGCGGCTGGTAACCGAACTCCTTCATTAGATCGCGACAATGCCATTCGACCCATCCGATCTCGTCCGCAGTGAGTTCGCGATGCCAGCGGGTAACCGGCTCGGTGCTGATCTTGGAAAATTCCACGCCGGGCACCGATGAATTGCCAACCCATAGGCGGCCAACCTTGGTCGGCTTCAAAACAATATCGGGGTCGTAGGTAATCTCGAGATAGTTGCAGATCTGCTGCATCATCGGGGCCGGATCGGCAACCAGTGTCTCGTAGGGCACGACGAAGCCTGGAACTTCGCCCGCTTGAATCCGTTTTGCCAGATTTGCCGTCGTTCGCCAGTGCGAAATCACGTAGTAAGTCGAAAAGCGCCCGGTCTTGCGCGTCTTTTCCAAATGAATCTGCGCCGCCAACAGCGCGCGGGGGTCGCGCATTGTGACTAACAACTTGGCCTGCGGGAAACGCTGAAAAATTTTACCGACGTAATTGCGATTGGCCGGCGTTTTCTCTACCCAGCGTTTGATGTTTTCAATCGGGATACCAAATACTTTCGCGTACGATTCAATCATCAGGACTAACAGGTCCCGGTTGGCATTGGCCGGATCGAATGCGGTTTGCTGGAAGGTTTGCAGAAACTTCTGGTGCGGGAAATCGGAGTAATCGTGTTTGCGCTTCCGTTTTTCGTTTCCGAACAGCACTTTTGACCATGACTCTTTCGTTAGGTAGTCGAATTGCGCCTGCCGGCCACGCGGCTCGTACTTCGTTACCGCGGTGGCGAAATAAGCGGTGTCCTGAGGAAAAACCAAAAGTTCCGGATGGCCATCCAACAATGCCACCAGCAGAGTCGTGCCCGACTTGGCCTGCCCGGCGATAAAGCAGCCGCGATCGTCAAAGCTGAGATTTTGGTTTGATTTGGTGGACTGCGCCGCCGTTGTCACCCTGAACTCTAATTGGACTGGTCAAGCTGCACAACCGCCCGGGAAATTGCGTAATGTACACGATCCTGTCTGCAATCCGCCGTGGTTGCTAGCAGGCCAGGATAGGAAGGATTGGATTGCCTGCGGGATTGAAACTGCAAACCGCTTCGCTGAGACTAACGGCCGCTGGTGAACAATCTCGATGAATCCTCAATTTGATAAAACCGGCATTGCCGCCGAAGCGAAAGCGCTTCTGCCGCGATTTCGCGAAATCATCGCCGGCATCCCGCCGGAAGCGGGTTTCGGCGGCATTTGGGAAAGCGAAATGTTTTTATTCTTCGCCACCGTAAAGCAGTTTGCTCCGCGACAGATACTCGAATCCGGTCGTGCTCGCGGCAAAAGCACCCTCGTTCTCGCCCGCTGTTTTCCCGAAGCCCATATTGTGAGCGTCGAACTCGAACGAGACACCGCCAACGCCCAAGCCGCAGAGGCCAAACTGAATGCCTGCCCTAACGTGGAACTGTTATACGGCGACTCGCGCCGAATTCTGGCGGAGCGCCTTCAACCGGGCGATGCCATACTCATTGATGGTCCAAAGGAATTTCGAAGTGTTCAACTGGCTATCGAACTTTTGCGCACCGGGAAACCGTGCGCGGTTTTTGTTCATGATTTCCCAAAAGGCTCGCCCTGGCGGCGTTTTGTTGAGCGACACTGGCCGGATACGTTTTTCGGGGACGACCCGTTATTCGACCGGTTCCGGGTTTTGGACGAAGGCCGTGATCCCCGCGCCGGCACCGTTGATAGGAGCGGCAGTTACGGAATCTTTGCCTGCTTCCCGCCCGGTTTACCCAAGCCGTATTGGCAATTGCGGCTAGCTTTGTCAGTGGCGGGTTTGTCGTCTCGATCTTCTTAGGAGCGGCGGTTTGTAACCGCCGCCGGCACCGGCAAAGCCACCGTTCGTTGGACTGGAATCGTTGTTAGGCAGTGATCGTTTCGGATTCCGTAACCACCGCGTCCAGAATGACGTCATGCGGCTCGTTCGGTATTTTATCGACAATCTGAAATGAGAAACAGATTCCGAGCTTGAAAGCGTTTGCGCCACGTCCGCCTAACAATCTATCGAAGAACCCGCCGCCCCGCCCCAGGCGATGGCGGTCTCGCGAAAATGCCACTCCCGGTACCAGCACCAGATCGATCGTGTCCGGCAGATGGAGCTCCTGATCCGGTTTCGGACTCTGCGGGATGTTCGCCGAGCTGACTTTGCGAGCATCGCAATCCAACTTTAAGGGCGTAATCACCGGTTCGCTCGGTAGCGGAATAAATAATACCGCCGTGCGGGCCTCGGCCCATTCGGTCATTTCCAAAACCCGCTCGCAAATCTCGTCCGAGAAAGATTCGCGATCTTCCGCGGTCAGCTGGCGTACCAGTTTCATCACCTCGGCCCGCAGCGCTGCCTTCTGCTGCTGTAAGCTCTGATCCATGCGGCAAACACAATGTAAACGGCAGCGGCCAGACCGGCGCAAGTCTTTAACATGAGCCAAAACTCCCAGGTCTGGGAGCAGCCGGAACGCTCACCGTAATTTGCGTCTCTCCCCGGCGCCTTATATCGTTGCTGCCAGGTGCCGATTCCGTTCTCGAAGAAAAGCCGCCGAAATGTCGTTCGTCAGTCCGACAATGGCGCCCAGAAACGCAAGTCAACGCGGGTAAAGCTACGACCGCGCCGCGACTGGCATAAGCGCAATTACCTGGCGGAAATCTTCATCCCATCGCTTTTCACCAAGCGGGCCGGCGAATACACCCCGCCTGAATTCCCGGTGATTCAACCCGGACAAGTCGGCGTGACCTGGATCGGGCATGCGTCGTTTTTGATCCAGACGCACGAGATCAACATGTTGATCGATCCGATCTGGTCGAAATGGCTGAAAGTGGTTAAGCGACTCAAGAAACCGGGATTTGAAATTCAACACCTCCCGAACATCGATGTGGTGCTGGTGACCCATGCGCACTTCGATCATCTTGACCGGCGAACGTTGCGCCGGGTGGCGTCGGATCAGCCGATTGTTGTGCCTATCGGGGTCGGCAATTTGGTGCACGATCTCGGGTTCAACATCGTGCATGAACTGGATTACTGGCAGAGTATCCAGCTCGGCCCAGTGGCGGTCTCGTTAACGCCCTGTTACCACTGGGGAGCGCGGTTCCTGGCCGATCTGCATCGTGGTTTCGGCGGATTCGCCATGAACGTAGGCGGGCGCACCATTTTTCACTGCGGCGACACCGCCTTCTTTCCCGGGTTCCGCGAGATCGGTGATCATTATAATATAGATATCGCTCTGTTGCCGATAGGCGCCTATGACGCGCCCACCGGTCGGGAGGTTCACATGAATCCCGAGGAAGCGGTCCGCGCCTTTATTGAGTTAAAAGCGAAAACGCTGGTGCCGATGCATTACGGAACCTTTCGTCTCGGCTACGAACCACTTCACGAACCGCTGGAGCGACTGGTTGCAGCCGCGCGTGCGCACGGGATTGAGGAAAAGGTTCTGGCGATGACGGAAGGGAAGCCGGTGGTGCTATGACGAAGAAGATAAAAACGCTCAACGTCCAACGTTCAACGCTCAACGTTCAATTCAGAACACCATTGAGCGTTGAGCGTTGGACGTTGAGCGTTGGACGTTGAATACGCCGACGTGCAGTCGCGATCCGTGCGTTCTAGCCTCATCGGCGCGACCGTTTCCGCCACTCTTGTTCTCCTCTTTTCTCTTCTCCTCCTCTGGCGCGATCCGTTAGTCTTCTGGAACGATGATTACCAGATTTCAATTCTGCCGGTGTTTGAGGACGTCGCCCGAAGCTGGCGGGCAGGGGAGTGGCCGCTGCTCAGTCCCTACTCATGGGTTTGCGGCAATCTGGCGGGCGAGTTTCAATATGGAACTTTTTCTCTGTTCATTAATGCGGCAGTAGTCCTTATCTGGGCGATATTCCATAAGTTCGCTCACCAGGCGGCCGCGCTTTCCATCGCTCACCTGCTGGTGTTGGCGACCGGCGGCTACATGCTTGCCCGGCAGCGGAACCTTTCAAATCCGCTGGCGACAATGGTTGCGCTAATTGCCGCGCTAAATGGGTGGATTATTTGCTGGGGAGCGTCGGATTGGTTCGGTGCGCTGGCCGCATTCGCCTGGCTGCCATGGGCGTGGTGGGCATGTGAAAAGGCGCTACATTGTTCAGCGCTGAGCGCTCAACGCTCAACGCTCAACGCTCAATTGGATTCTGAGTTGAGTGTTGGACGTACGTCAGTCTTGCTCGGACCGTTAGGCGTTGGACGTTTGCTTCCAGTTCTTTGGCCGGCGCCTTTTGTTTACCTACTGATCACCGGCGGATTCCCCTACACCATCCTGATGTTGGGATTGCTGGTGGCGTGGTTAACGATAAAGTCGTTAGTCCAAACCAAATCGCCGATTTCAGTTTTGCCGATGTTGTTGGGAGTCGCGCTTGGATTTGGTTTGGCGTCGCCGGCAATTCTGGCATTGCTCGCGAATGTCCAGGGTTCCGCGCGTGAAGCCCAGCCGGCGGCGGCTCACTGGCAGTGGATTGTCCCGCCCAGTGCGTTGCCCGGAATCTTTCTGCCTAACTGGACAGTAAAGTGGGCCGATTTTTCCACCCGTTACCGGTTTCATACCGGGACCGAGCTGGCCGGCGGACTGGTGGCGCCGGTCGCACTGCTTTATGCGTTGATCCGAAACGCGCGTGAAATGCTGCGACGTCTCGGCTGGGAACTCACTCTTCTGGCGGTAGTGTTGATTATCGCCATGCTGCCGAGTGCCGGCGTGTTTCGCTGGAGTTTTCGCTGGTTGCCATTCTTTCATTTGGTGATGGCAGTCTGCGCCGCCGAATGCTTGCGTATGCCAGCGGCGGCCGAACGCGGGTCACGGTCCCGTTTTTCACCGGCTGTTCTGGCGGTGGTGATTTTGATCGCGACGGCGATCGCGATGAAATTCTTTAATACCGGTGGAGAGTACGCGCTTCCCCTAACAATCGCGCTGATCGCAATCACCGTCGGCTGGGCGATCGCGGATTACCTTTTGCCGCGATCAGCGTGGCTCTATTGGTGGCTTCCGCCGGCCGTGACGGTAACGGTTTTGGCGGCCACCTACTTTTGCCTGCCGACCAACTGCGGTGTGCCCCGTTACAGTTTCACCGAAGCGTTACTGAATCCGGCGCCCTTGGATCCGGCCCGGCTTTATCTCAGCGTTTATCCTGGACCCGAGGTTGCCTATCGCACCGAGACGCGGCCCGGCCCGTCCGGGCAGATTGTTCGTCCCGGCAGCACGTCGATGTGGGCGAAATTGCATTTTATCAACGGTTACAGCCCGATCCGTCCGGCCGGTGTAGCCACCCAATTTGGCGCTTATATTCATGGCGACTTCGACCCGGACAAAGCGCGATCACTTCTGACTGCCGATGCCGGCCGCGACGGTGTCCTGGCCCGGTTAGGCGTCGACGGAATCACCATTTCAACGGAGATGGAATTCGATCCGGAGCCCGCGGACGAGTGGAAGCTGATTAGCTCAAATGACGAAGGCAGAATTTTTCACCGAAGAGGTTCACCGTTAGGCCGGGTTCGATCAATTATCCGGCCCGAGACGCAGCTGGTTGAAGCGAAAATTTTGGGAGTTAGGGACGGACGAAATCGGATTGAAATCGACATCGCAGTGCCCGAAGGCGATCGGCCAGCGCTAATTGCCTTTTCGCGGCCGTACTTTGGTGGTTACAGGGCGTCGTTAGGAGGCCGGGCGCTTGAAGTAAAGTCAGAGCGGGGGTTGTTTCCAGTAATCGAGGTCCCGGCCGCCTCCCGTGGCCGGCTGATACTGTCGTACCGGCCCAACTGGCTGGTATATGGCAGCGCGCTGGCCGGCATTTGCGCAAT
>DATFCK010000357.1:0-11647 GCA_035253185.1 Chthoniobacterales bacterium
TTTTTTCGATCGCGACAAATGGAGCCTTCGATTTTTCGGCACCTACGTCGGCCCGATCGAGCTCTTCAAGCAGCATTATCAGCCGAAACTGTCCGAATTATTCCAGCAAAGTAATCCACCGGAATTCGGTATCGGTTTTGGCTATCAATGGAATTACCACCGAAGTAATCTGATCGTGGCCAAGCGCAACTAGTGGCCGGCTGGAAACCGGCCTTGAGCGTGGTTGTTCGGCACCCGACCTAAAGGACGGCTGCTAATGTAGACCCCGGCTTGGTGCACATTGCATTTTTTGGTAAAGCAACGCGACGTCGCTTCTACAATCTCAGAACTTTCTGAACCACGAATAGGGAAACGCGTCCCCCGGACAATCGGTTGCCCAGCGCGGCGGATTTACTTCGCGATGCGGTCGAACCGGAATTGCCCGGCCGTCGGCTTTCCCGCAACGCTCCCGCAAATAACGAACCAGCTCTTCGCATGAGTCGAGCTGGGCCCGAGTGGGTTGGTCGCGATTGAAATCGCCCACCAGGCAAATTCCGAGGGCGATGTTGTTCAAAAAATCGCTATGCACATGTCCGCCGTTGATCTGCCGCCGCCAGCGATCGCCCACCTCCACCTCGCCGTTACCGGTTGAAGTGCCGTTGCCGATCACGAAATGATAAGCGAGACCATTTCTCATTTTGCGCACCCGCTTGTGGTAGTAATCGAACACACGCGCATTGCCTTGTCGGGTGCCGCTGTTGTGAACCACAATGAACTTCCAGCGGTTGCTGGCCACCGGCGCGCGCCGAATCTGTTCGATAACGGAGCGAGTAAGATAATTGTACCGCCTTTCCGATCGCGACCGCGAAAACGGCCATAACCAAAATCGTTTTGGAGGCGGTGACGGCGGGGGTTGCAAACCCTGGCTTTCTTCAAAGCCTGATTTTTCAATCGTGAGTTGAGCGCTGGTATCCAATGGCGGACCCGGCGGCGAAACGGGAGTTGGATGTTCGGCCGGCTTTGGGACGGCGATTGCTCGCGCGGGCGTGGGAGAGGCTTCATCCTTTGCCGCTGCTTTTGCCGGTGTCGGTTTGGGAGTCTTGTCCGGCTCAGGGTCCTTCTTAACCTTCTTTTTGCCCGAAGATTTCTTTTTGCGGGACTTGGCGCTGCTTCCAGTTGTCTTTTTCTTTTTGCTTTTCGAATTCGCCGAAGTGCTTTTCGATTTCTTCGCGGCCGGAGTGGCACGGCGTTTTCCTCCCTCGTCTTCTTCTTCGCTGGATTTTGATTTCGTCGGTTCGGCCGGCGATTTTTTTGGCTTGGAACGGGGGGGCTCGTCCTCGTTGTCGTCTGCTTTTGACTTTGATGAACTCTTTTTCGGTGCCGGCGTCGGACTCTTCTTCTTTTTCGGCGAAGACTTCGGCGTGGCCGTGGCTGAGGCTCGATGCTTTGGTCTCGGCGTGCTGTTAGGCGTATCCTCGTCGCTGACCTGGCCGTGCAACAGGGACGCGATGAGTGCGAGAATCGCGAAGGCGGTTGCGATGCAAAGGCGAAAGCGCGCCACGTCCAGCGCACCGTAACAGACGCGGTGACAGCTTCAAGCTGTCTGCGGAACCGGCTGCGCCTGCTTTGCTCTGGCGCGCTCGTGTTCGCGACGAACGATGGCGTTCAATTTTCCGCCTAAGAGAAGAAACAGGCAGGTCAGGTACATCCAGGTCAGCAACACAATAATCGAGGCGAGGGCCAGATAGGTCGGGTTGTACCGGTCGTAACGGGCCACGTAGATTTGGAACAGCTTTGTGACCGCAATCCAACCCAGCGAGAAAAAGATGGCCCCGGGCAACGCCTGGCGAGTGGTCAGATAATTTTCTGGAGTCAGGAGATAAAGCGCGAGCGCAAACACGATTAACACCACTGCGGTGAAAGGCAGGTTCAGGTATTTGATCCATTCCTGCAGCGGCACGCTGAGTTGGAAGTTGACCTCGGCAATGCCGGCCAGCGTTTCGCCGAACACCATGGCGTTAAAGCACAGGAAGATGGCGATGCCGAACCAGAACAGCATGAAAAACGAAATGATGTACTTGGACCACCAGTTGCGGTCTTCCTGAACGCCATGAGTATGGCTGAGCGCCCGCGAAATCGTGGCGATGAAAACGGTGCCGAAATAAATTCCGACAATAATTCCGGCATTGGCCAGCAGACCGCTCGAACCGGTCACAACTACACTGGCGACGGCCGCGTCCAGGATGTCCTGCACTTTAGGATCGGGCGGCAGAAAACTTTTCAAGATGACGAAAATTTTGTGCAGCTTTGCCGGATCGGTGCCGAACAAGCCGAGCAAATGCCAGAGGAACAGCATGCCAGGGGCGAGTGCGATCAGTAAGAGGTAGGCGAGCTGCGCGGCCAGGCCGGTGGTGTTATCCATTGCGGTCTGCCACACCAGCCGCCGCGTTACCCTCCATATAAAACCGAGCTGTTTCACGGTTGTCGAAGTTTACTTTGTCTCCGGGAAATATCCATTACAGTCCCTCGCTCGTCCATTTATCGCCTAACGATTTGTGAAAAAGGTCCTTATTCTCACTGCCGGCTACGGGGAAGGACATAACAGTGCCGCGCGCGGCATTCGCGATGGTTTAGCACGTGTCGCACCAGATGTTGAGGTGGAGATGCACGATTTGTTCGTCGAGGCCTATGGCTTGTTCAATGAGGCGATTCGAAGAGGTTATCTCGCGCTGATCAATCGCTGGCCGCGGTCGTGGGGTTACGTTTATCGCTGGCTCGACAAAAAAAAGGATTTCCCGGCCGAGTTCCGAATATTCGGTCGCCTGAAACAGCATCTCCGTCTGCTATTGGAACGGTTTGAGCCCGACGCCGTTGTTTCTGTTTTTCCCGCCTATCCCTACTTGCTGGCCGAGATTGCCCCGAACCGGTCCTGGAAAAACGTCGTTGTCATTACTGATTCGATTACGATTAACGCCATTTGGTATGGATGCTCCGCCGATTATTTTCTCGTGCCTAACGATGAAAGCGCTGCCGTCATTCGCGGGGCCGGCATTCCGGAATCGATCACGCGGGTCTTCGGCTTTCCAGTTAGTCCGGCCTTTGCCGATTTGAATGAGCAGGTCGCCGCGCCGGTCGCGGACGACCGTAAAAAACTACTTTATGTAATTAATCCGCCGAGTTTACGTGCCCTTGATCTGGTCCGGCGGCTGCTCGATTTGGACGCCGATCTTGCCGTCACCGTTGGCCGTAATGAAAAGCTGCATCAAGCCGTTAAGGCGGCGGCGGGCGCGCGGCCAATCGAAATTTACGGCTGGACCGATCAGTTGCCGCGCTTGTTTCGAACGAGTCATTTGCTGATCGGAAAAGCGGGCGGCGCCACCGTCCAGGAGGCGATCGCCGCCGCCTGCCCGATGATTATCAATCACATCGTCTCCGGCCAGGAGGAAGGGAATGCGACCCTGATGGTGCAGACAAATTCCGGTGCCATTGCGCTGTCGCCAGAAACCGTGGTAGCGGAAATTCAGCGTGCTTTCGCTAACGGGGCAAGCCAGTGGCGAATTTGGAAAGATAATATTTCGCGGATGAGCCGGCCGCGCGCGTCATTGGAGATCGCGAAATTCCTGTTGAACATTTGATCCCGCCGGCGGCCGGTCACAATTAAAGACTTCAGTGCCGCCAATGAATGTTCTCAAAACGTCGAGGTTCGGGGACAACACGACGAAATCCGCGTCCCCGCCAATCTTAAATTGGCCTTTAGTCGTTAGGCCAGCGGCATGGGCGGGCGTGTCCGTGGCCATCGCCACCGCCTCGTGAAGCGGAACTTGCACCTGAGCGACCATGGTTCGGATGAGATCGATCATTCTCGAAGCACTGCCGGCCAGCGCCGACCGATCCTCCACAAAACAAACTCCCTTTTCTACGACACATTTTTTTCCGGAGAGCGAGAATTTTGATCCTTCGGTTAGGCCGGCTCCGGCGGTGGCGTCGGTGACCAGGCAAATACCGCGAGCGCCTTTGGCTCGATATAACATCTTCATCAAAGTGGGCGAAACGTGATGACCATCGGCGATGAGCTCGCAAACAATTTGAGGCTCGCTCATCGCAACCTCCAACAAGCCGGCCACACGATCAATCCCGCGCCGACGAGACATCGACATGCAGTTGAAGGTATGGGTCACACTGTGGGTGCCATGTTCAAACGCCAGCCGCGCTTCTTCTTCCCAGGCATCGCTGTGTCCGGCACTGGGGCCGATGTTGTGTCGCACCAGCTCGTCGATTAGATCGAGTGCTCCCGGCAATTCCGGTGCAAGGGTGACGCGTTTGATGATGTCGGCGTGTTTAAGCAGTGGTCCATAAACTTTCGGTGTCGGATTACGAATCAGGGTAACGCGTTGCGCGCCGGGCTTTTCCTTGGAGATAAACGGACCTTCGACATGCAGGCCGGCGATTTGGGGTAACCGGTTTCGGGTTTCCAGCGCCGCTCTGATGACGGCGGATATCGCCGACATTCGCGCCGTGGCCGTCGTTAGGAGAAGAGAAGTGCTACCGCCGCTCGCATGATACTCACAAATCGTGCTAAAGGCTTTGAAAGACGCCTCCATCGTGTCGCGTCCGTTGGCACCGTGAATGTGCAGATCGACAAAGCCGGGCGCCAGGTAACTGCCGGCCAGGTCCAGCGAATCGCGGCCGGGGAGAGCGGATTCCGGCCGAATCGCGGTGATCTTCCCGTTGCGTAACTCTACTTCCAAGCCTTCCCGGATTCCGTCCGGGAAAATAAGACGGGCGTTCCTGAGAATCATGGCGGTACGAGTTGGCCCGGCATGTTTACCGGAATCGGTAGATCCGCAGCCAGAGTGCCGGAGGCACTATCGAAATTAGCCGGTGGCGCAAGCCACCGGAATAAGTAACCCACCAACAACCGCCCCAGCCGGGGCGGAGGAATTTGGCACCGTCTGGTCAGTGCGGCGTTTTGGCACCACCGGCCCGACAGTGTTCCGCTGCCCCTGCCGGGGCAGGTCTGTTTCGGCTCGCAATACCGGTGGCTTGCGCCATCGGCTAATTTCTGTTGTGCCTCCGGCACAGCGCTACCCCCAGACGTGGTTGTTAGTCATATAGATCGTCGAGCTAGACCGCACCCAGCTCAACCCTGAACCGTTAGCGGCTCGGCTTCAACCGCCGACTAGTTCGGATTGCGTTGGGACCTGGCAAAGGTCATTTTCTATCACTGCGATGGAGTTCGACTATGATGTAGCGATCATGGGGGGCGCGTTTTCCGGCGCCGCTACCGCTATGATGCTCAAACGGAAGCATCCTTCCGTGCGGGTCCTCATTATCGAAAAGAACGCTGAGTTCGATCGGAAAGTGGGTGAATCGACTACCGAAGTGAGCAGTTGCTACATGACTCGTATCCTCGGGCTTGCCAATTATCTCGGCCATGAACAATTGGCCAAGCAGGGCTTACGGCTGTGGTTTACGGATTCGCCCGACCAGTCGTTTGATGAATGCGTGGAGGTTGGGCCGCGTTACTCGGCCCGCGTCCCGACTTTCCAGGTCGATCGCTCGAAGCTCGACACTCACATGTTGGAATGCGCGGGTGCGGCCGGATGCGATGTGTGGCGACCGGCAAAAGTGAATCACATCCAATTGAACGGTGCGCAGGGTCAAACTTTGACCGTCAGTATTGATGGCGCGGAACAACAAATAACGGCGCGCTGGCTGATCGATGCCAGTGGACGCGCCACCGTTCTTGCCCGGAAACTTGGCTTTTATCGGCCTAACGTCGATCATCCGATCAATGCAGTGTGGGCTCGGTTCACCGGCGTCAAGGATTGGGACAGTTACGACTGGAGGCAGCGATTTCCGGAATACATGGCCGCCTGTCGAACCTCGCGTTCGTGGGCGACCAATCACTTGATGGGTCATGGTTGGTGGTGCTGGATCATTCCGCTTAAGGGTGGGGACGTCAGCGCGGGAATCGTTTACGACAGCCGCATTTTCAAGCTGGCTAACGGGGGAAGCGTTGGCGAGCGGCTCCACCGGCACTTGCTGTCGCATCCGGTCGGTCGAGAAATCTTTGGATCGGCCAAGGCGATTGAAGGTGACGTCCACGCGTTTTCGGCTTTGCCGTATTACAGCGAACAAGTATCCGGCGACGGCTGGGCGTGCGTAGGTGACGCAGCGGGTTTTATTGATCCCTTGTACAGTCCGGGCCTGGACTTTTGTTCGTATACGAGTTCGTACGTCGCCGATTTGGTGGCCCGAAGCCTAACCGGAGAAGATATATCCGAGCGCATTCAGAATTACAACACCCAGTACCCAATAATGTACCGGTATTGGTTCGAATCACTTTATAAGGACAAGTATTATTATATGGGTGACGCGGAGTTGATGTCGGCGGCATTGCTGCTGGACGTCTCCTCCTATTACTTCGGGCTGGTTATTCCCGCCTACGAAAGTCCGGAGAAGGCCTTCAGTGAACTTCCGTTTAGCGGACGTCCCGGCCGGATCGCCGCCGCCATCATCGGTTTTTACAATCGGCGCCTAGTTAGGCTCGGGAAACGGCGTCAAGCGACCGGTTACTTCGGGAAAAACAACGCCGGCTGGCGCGAACTTTATGACGGGTTCGTTCCGGACAGACGCGTGGCGGCTCTGCTTCGGAAAGGCCTTGCCCGATGGGCCAGGGCGGAGCTTACAAATTTGCGATTAATGTTTTCGCCGCGGATGGCTGCGGCCGCTACTCCAAGTTCAGCGGCCTCACCGGCAGAAGCTTGAGCGGGGGGTGTTTACCCAAAGCGCCGCGGCGCCGCTGTGGATTCCAATTTTCGTTAACGAGGACTCAACAAATTCAGATACCACTCGATGAAGGCTGGCCCAAAAAACATCCAGCAAAGTGCGCCAAACGCCAGATACGGACCGAATGGTAGTTTGCTCGACCAAACCCGTTTGCCTACCAGCAGCGTCACCAGGCCAACGAACGAACCCACCAGCGACCCGGCGAAAATACTAAACAGGACTGCGCGCCAGCCGAGAAACGCTCCAATCGCAGCCAGAAATTTCAGGTCGCCGCGGCCCATCGCTTCACGCGGGATCTGAAGTTCGGTCACCGTGCCCGAAATTTCGTTCAAATCGTCGAGCTGGAGCGTCTCGCCTTCCACCGTTACCCGGTTGTAATAGAACTCGAGCGTCACTTTGTTGTGAACCCGGCCGTCGAGATTGACCTCTTCACACATCAGCAACAGCCGGTCGGTTTCGCGGGCAAAATGCTCGCTCCACAGCCCTCTTTCAGCCCCCACCGCAAAATCGGCGTCATCGCCATGCCGTTTCCAGGTGAACGGAGTAGGGCCATCCAGTCGGATACGCTTCTTGCCGAATGCGAGTTTTCCGGCTTCGAGGACGAACAATAACGTGAGATACCCGAGCCCGGCGGCGAGCACCGAACGAATCAATGCCGCCCAGCGAGTATCTGCCGCCTGTAATTCAGGAACTGCAACGCTGGCAATGATGCCGGCAATCGTTCCGCCGATGGTGATTTCGTCCGGAATGATGAAGTGCTCGAAGTCGACGAATGTGGCGACGATCACCAGCGAAACGAACACGAAGTAGGCCAGGGCGATCGGCCAGGGGAAAGTTTCCCACACTGCCAGAAACAGCAAACCGGTTAACAATTCCACCCCGAAGTAGCGAAAGCTGATTTTGCTTCCGCAATTCGCGCATCGTCCCCGCAGAAAAAGCCAGCTGATCAAGGGGATATTGTAATACCACGGGATCAGTTGCTTGCAGTTAGGGCAAAACGATCGCGACGGCCGATTGACCGACAAATCGCGTGGCAGGCGATAGATGCATACATTCAGAAACGATCCGACTGCCGCGCCGAGCACGAACGCGTAGGCAGAGAACAATAAATGATAGTTCGAATCTGCTACCATCAGCCTGGCGTGGGTCGGGCTTGGCGCCGCTCCATGAACCACGCGATCCAGATGCAGCTTTCGTACAGCAAACACATCGGCGTGGCCATCGCGATGAGCGTCAATATGTCAGGAGTAGGAGTAATGATGGTGGCGAGGATAAAAATCAGCACGATGGCATAGGGGCGAGTTCGGGCCATGAACGCGTAAGTCATCAGCCCAAATCGGACCAGGGCCAGAACTACAACCGGCAATTCGAATGCCAGGCCGAAGCCAATGGTGAACCGGGTAACGAAAGAATAATACTGCTGCACCGTCCAGGCCGGCTCCCAACCCAGCGACTCAGTGTCACGAAAGAAAAACAGAATGGTTTTGGGTAACAGCCAGAAATAACAGACCAGCACGCCTAACAAAAACAATCCAAAACTGGCGGCTATGGCCGGAAACAGGAATCGTTTTTCGACCGCAGTTAGGGCCGGAAGAACAAACTCAGCCAGAAAATAAAGCAGAATTGGAAAAGAAATGACGATTCCGGCGTAGAACGCCAGATGAATCGAGATCGTAATCGAATCGGTAATTCCGAGCGCCCGCAATGTACCAGCCTGTCCGCCCACCGCGTTCAAGGGCGCTTGCATGATTTTGACTAGCGTTCCGCGAAATGCGAAACCGCCGATCATCGCGATCACCAGAGTGATGCCCATCTTTACAATGGTCCATCGCAGGTCCTCCAAATGTTCCAGGAAAGGCTTCGAAGTCTCGGTTTCCGGGATTTCCCGAAATTTAAAAACGTCTCGGAGAGCCATCTGCAGTCGTTAGGAAGCTTGAACGGAGAAGAATCCGCGGGCCGCCAGACGGGCGCACATACACAGCGTGTTACTGTCCCGAATTTCGTTTTCAGCGATCATTCGATTCAGTTGCTCAACCCTGAACGCGCGGCAATCCAGGATTCCTTCACCTTCTTCCCGCTTGTGTGCAGGCGAAGGAATCACCGGTCGCGCCAGGAACAGATAACAATGTTCGTCCGTAAACCCGGGCGAAGAAAAAAAGTGGCCTAGCGAAACCAATTGCCCTTCAGGCGACAGATCAAAGCCTGTTTCCTCGTGCAGCTCGCGTAATGCGACGCTTCTGATCTGCGTCTCATCCGGCTCGGCGTTGTCATCGATTTGGCCGGCCGGCATTTCCCAGATCGTCGCTTGAATCGGCACCCGCTCCTGGCGAACCAGCAGGAATTCTCCCTCTTCGGTCATGGGCGCGATTACCACCGCAGCTTTACGATGAACAACTGTCCAGGTCCGCGGCTCCGGATTCGTCGGAGTCTTGATCAGCTCAGTCGCGACCGAGAGATGGTTATCACCCCAGCGAATGGTGGCTGATTTGATCTCCCAGTCTTTCTCCGGTCGCACCAGGTTGGTGAATCTCACCGGTGAAGATTATGAATGACGGGAAGAAAAGCGAACGCGAAGCTCAGCCAATTGGGTTTCCGCAAACTTTAGAGGTGAACCACATATCGGTTTGTGCGCGCTAAAGGCAGCGACCGGTTAAACCGGTCGCTATCAAAACAGCGGAGTTTTTTGAGGCGAGAGACACTGGCTGGGTCGTGTTTAAACCGGTCAGTTGCCGAGCTCGCGGGCCCAGTGGGCTATGCGCTCGGCTACGTTCGCCGGTGAAGGTGCGCCCGGCGCGGTTCGTTGAACCAGCGAATTGTCGACGTCGAAAATGTCGGCGAAATCGGAGCCGAACCCGGAAGAGATTTTCTCCAATTCGGCCGCTGGAACCTTGTTAAGCGCCACCTTCAGTTCACCCGAGCGGGCGACAAGTTTTCCGACCAGATCGTAAGCCTCTCGAAACGGCAAGCCTTTGAGCACAAGACGCTCGGCCAGGTCGGTTGCCAACAACGCGGGATCGGATGCCGCCGTTTCCATTTTTTCACGGTTGATCTTGATCTGCGGGATCATGGCGGTGAACACCCCGAGGGTCAGTCGCACGGTATCAACCGAGTCAAACAACGCCTCCTTATCTTCCTGCAAATCGCGGTTGTAGGAGGAGGGCAATCCCTTCAGCGTCGTCAACAGCGAGAGCAGGTTGCCATACAGCCGTCCGGTCTTTCCGCGGGCAAGTTCGGCCATGTCGGGATTCTTTTTTTGCGGCATGAGACTGGAGCCGGTGGAAAAATCATTGCTGAATTCGACGAATCCGAACTCAGTCGTGCTCCAGAGCACCAGGTCTTCGCCTAACCGCGACAAATGCATTCCAATCATGGCCAGACAAAACAGGAACTCGCACACGAAATCGCGGTCGCTGACCGCATCGAGACTATTTTGGCTAACGGACGAAAATCCGAGCCGCTGCGCAATTAGATTGCGATCGAGGACGATGGTCGAGCCGGCCAGCGCTCCGGAGCCGAGCGGCATTACATCGGTTCGCAAAAGACAATCGTCGAGTCGGGAATTGTCGCGTGCGAATGCCTCGATTTGTCCCAGAAGATAATGGGCGAACAAAACCGGCTGAGCGCGTTGCAGGTGGGTGTAACCGGGCATGACCGTGGACGCATGGTCCTTCGCGATCTCCAGCAGTGATCGTTGTAAATCCTTAATGCCGTTAGTCACCCGCCCAATTTCATCCTTTACGTATAACCGCAGATCCAGCGCGACCTGATCATTGCGACTCCGCGCGGTATGAAGCTTCGCGCCGGTTTCGCCAATACGGTTCGTTAGGGCCGATTCAATATTCATGTGGACATCTTCCAGTGCGACGTCCCATTCAAATTTCCCGGAATCAATCTCCTGCTCGATCTGCTTAAGGCCTTTCTTGATCTGCTCGAGTTCGGATGTGCTCAGGATCTTTGCCGCCGCCAACGCTTCGGCGTGAGCAATTGAACCGGCGATGTCATGCCGGTAAAGGCGGCAATCGAACGAAACGGATTCGCTGAATTTTTGCGCCAGTTCGCTGGCCGGCTTGTTGAATCTACCCTTGCGCATACCTAACCGGCCGCGGTTCTGCGAACGGTAGCGGAAACAAATCTAGTTTTTGGCAGTACAAACTTGCGTACTTCCACCTCAGCTGCCTTCAAACGCAACGTTTCCAGCAAGTGAGTGGCTAATTCGGCAGCCACGGTTTCGATCAGGTTCCATTCGCGCTTCTCAATAAATTCGCGAGTGCACTGCCACACCTCGACATAGTTGATTGTTTTGCCGATATCTTCCTCCACCGTATCGAAGCTGACGTTAGGCCAAACCGTAAGATTGATTACCAACCGTTGTGCTTTAGCGCGTTCTTCAGCGGTGACGCCAATCCGGGAATCTACCTCCAATTGGTCAAGGTGAAGCCTATCCGCTGGCTGATCGAAGTCGGACACGTCGTAGCAGTGACACGAGTCTCGCTTTTCGCAACCGGAACGGGCTCACTTCGGACCGATGGAAGCGACCAGGTCTTCGAATCGAGAATCATTTCGCAATGGATCCCAGTAAGGGTGAAGCCGAAGTTGACCGTAACTCAGGTACCCCGGAAGACTGATCGCCCGCCGCAACTGTTCGAGGGCAAGGTCGTGCTCACCGGTCCAAGCGTAAATAACCGCCAGATATTCGATTAGGAGCGACCCGTCTATGGCGTCTTTCTCCACTGGAAGCAGTTCCACGGCCCTACGGCCTGCGGTGATGGCGGCCTCTTTCCGGCCAAGGGCGGCGTCGATCAGACCCATTACGCATACGGCACCGGCGTAATTCGGTTGTTCGCGCAACATGGATTCGACCTCGACCCGCGCGCTC
>DATFCK010000358.1:0-5028 GCA_035253185.1 Chthoniobacterales bacterium
CAAACAAATGCAGGCCGTGCTCAGTCGGCGACGCGCCGAACTCGAACGCGATCTGCAAAACGCGCGCGGCACCGCATTCGAAAGTCCGGATACATCCCGGGTATCGATCGGGACAATCGTTACGGTTCGCGATGAAAACTCGGCTAAGGAAGAAGCTTACACCATTCTGGGTGCCTGGGACGGCGATCCCGACCGCCACGTTATATCGTACCAAACCGCGATTGGTCAGGCGTTGTTAGGCCATCAGCCCGGCGAAACGGTCACTATTGCGGTCGACAGCGGTGAGCCGCGTCAGATGGAGATCATATCGATCGAACCAGCGCCGGTAGACGTCCCTCCGGCTAATCCGGAGTTGGTTGAAGCAACGGCGTAGGCTCACTGACCTCCGGCGCGGGGTGAGGTGATTCGCGCTTGCGGGTACCGATGGTGAGGAAACCCCAGATGATTCCAAGCGTCGTCAGTGCGATCAGCGCCGACACCCCGACTTGCTTCAATGTCAGTTGTCGCAGAATCCGTTTCGCCGCGTAAGCGCAGGCACCGAAGATCAGTGCCGCGCCAATCAGGAGATAAAGTGTGCCGGCATCAATCATGAATGAATCAGCGTTGCCGGTGGCAAACGCGCGATGGTGAATTCGGCGCTCCACAGCCTGTCCGCCGTGGCGGGGCGATGCTGAACGCGGTGGCGTCGCCGCCGCCATTTTGAGAACCGGTGCATTTCCCCGGATATGGCCGCGTCGCTCGCATGCTATTTCATTGCGGACGACAGAAAAATCCAGCCGATGTAGGCGACTATCGCGCCCGCCACCAATAATAGAATTGCGCGCAGCGGACCCGAAGGCCGGCCGCGCCGGAGCGCGACCACGACAAAGGCTAACGCAGTAAGACCAGCCAGAAACAGAATAACGACACCGCTCATTGCTTCTGACCGGACAGTCTCATTTCAACTTGCTTCGGAGGCAAGCCTTTCAGTAATGGGGGCGAGTTTTCAACTTGCCGCCTGATTTAGTTCTCAAGTTATAAACTTGCGCCACCGGCAAGCATTTCAGCATGATGCCAGCATGGCTGTTCGGATTAACCATACCGCGGTTTGGGTATTGGTGGCTATTCATCAGCTCGTTGGGTGGGGTTGGTATGCGATTTTCGGCGAAAAATGGCTGAACCTGCACGCCCGGACGATGACCGACATCGATCGCACTCATAACAGCGGCGCCTACATTTTCGCCATCGTGACTGCGGTTGTGGTGAACTACGCGTTGGCATGGTTAACAAGCCGGCTGAACGTCACTACCGCCATCAACGGTTTGTGGATCGCGTTAGTCTGCTGGTTTGCATTTTTTTTCGTCGAACACGCAACGGTGGCGGTGTTTTCCGCATTCGAGACCAATCCGTGGCCGTTAGTGGCGATTGATATGGGCAGGCCTTTGATTGCCTGGGCGATCAGCGGACTTGTGCTCGGCGCCTGGCAGAAAAAACCAAACGGAGGGGGGAGCTTGCCGGCCGGGCCGTAAGCCTTGGCGAAGGCTGGTTTCGTCCCTAGAATATTTGGGACGACACGAGGTCGTCCCTCCGCAAACAAATGAACGATCCAATTCACGTCGCGCAGTCGAAAGACCCGATTTATCTCCTGCCCAAAATGGCTAACCGCCATGGTCTCATCGCCGGCGCCACCGGCACCGGCAAAACCGTTAGTCTCCAGACGCTCGCGGAAAACTTCAGCGTCCGTGGAGTGCCCGTCTTCATGGCTGACGTAAAAGGCGATCTGGCGGGGTTGAGCCAGCCCGGCGCGACTAACCCGAGGATTATCGATCGGGCCAAGGAGCTGGGCCTGACCGATTTCAAAGGCGAGGCGTTTCCAGTCGTATTCTGGGATGTGTTTGGCGAGAACGGACATCCGGTTCGGGCCACTGTTTCAGAAATGGGTCCGTTGTTGTTAGGCCGGCTGCTTGATTTAAATGAAACCCAGGCCGGCGTGCTTAACATGGTGTTCAGGATCGCGGACGAAGGCGGTATGCTTTTGCTCGATCTAAAAGATCTGCGTTCGATGTTGCAATATGTGGCCGACAACGCGGACCAGTTCAAAACCCAGTACGGCAACGTTTCGGCCGCAAGCGCCGGTGCGATCCAGCGCAATCTGCTCGCGCTCGAGTCGCAGGGCGCGGACAAATTTTTCGGCGAACCGGCGCTCAACCTGGATGATCTGCTCCAAACCCAGAGCGGCAAAGGAGTGATCAATATCCTGGCGGCGGAAAAGCTCATGCAGAAGTCGCCCAAAGTTTACGCCACCTTCTTGCTGTGGTTGTTATCGGAACTGTTCGAGAACCTGCCCGAAATCGGAGATCCGGAGAAACCTAAACTGGTGTTCTTTTTTGATGAGGCGCATCTGCTCTTTGCCGACATCGAAAAGGCGGTGGAAGAGAAGATCGAGCAGATGGTGCGCCTGATCCGGTCGAAGGGGGTCGGCGTTTATTTCGTTAGTCAAAATCCTCTCGATATCCCGGACGTGGTGCTGGGGCAGTTAGGCAATCGCATTCAGCACGCCTTGCGCGCGTTTACGCCGCGGGATCAGAAAGCGGTCACGGCCGCGGCCCAAACGTTTCGTCAGAATCCAAAATTCAAGGTCGAGAAAGTGATCACCGAGTTGGAAGTGGGAGAAGCATTGGTTTCCATGCTCGATGAAAAGGGTTCGCCGGAAATCGTGCAACGGGCCAAGATTGTTCCGCCGCACAGTCAACTGGGGGCAATTACGGCCGACCAACGAAAACAAATCATGAACGGTTCGGCTATAGCCGGGCATTACGAGAAGATGGTCGATCGCGAATCGGCGTTTGAAAAACTGCAGGCGCGCGCCGGACAAAAGGTGGAAGCGGCCGGGACGCCGCCCGCCACACCCGGCGCTTCGATGCCGGGCGGGGCGGGAGGGGGCCTTTTCGAGAAGATGACCAGCATTTTCAAACCCACCATAGGTCCGCGCGGCGGTGTGCACGATTCGATGGCGACCACCGCCGCCAAGAGTGTCATCCGCGCTGCCAGCTCCTCCGTTGGTCGCGAAATTGCGCGCGGAATCCTGGGCGGAATTCTCGGCGGCGGCAGCCGAAGACGGTGAGGGAGCGCACGCTTCCAGCGTGCATTAGCCGGTTTCCCAGCCGGCGAAATTCCCCTCAACATTTCGGCAGGATGCCAAAAGGGAGACGCTGGAAGCGCGCGCTCCCGACAGAAGAATCGCCGGGAGCGGTTGGGCCGCCCGGAGATTTGGTGGGAAACCGGTCCTCCATTCCGCTTATTGAGGGGAGGACATATGAAGATAATAAAGCTTGTTACCCTGTTGTGCGCAGTTGCCCCGCTTTCGACCGTGTTGGGCGATGCCACCGTTTATCCAACCGGCAACCCCGCCCAGGACGTGGCTAACGTCCGCGGCGCAGCAGCGGGCGGCGGTACCGTACTTCTCAAAGCGGTTGACGCGACGGGGATACCCCGCGCCTTCGACTTCGGCGATTATCCGGTTAGCCGGATCAACTGGGACTACGCGGGCGCCGGGTATGTCGGCTTAGGCACGGCCGGTGAGATTGTTCCGGTCTCACTTGGTAATTTTGTTCTTTACGTTTCGTTAGGTAACGATGTTCGGCTGGTTGGAGAAACGGTTGGTAACGCCATGACCACAATTAAGGGCGGAACGATCCCCATCCGAAATTTCGCCGAGCGCCAATTGCCGGACGGCACCATCGAACTGGTGTTTGGATTGGCTAACCTGAGCGTGCAAAATATTCGTTTCACCGAATCCGCGCTGCAATCGGTGTACACCTTCCAGGGTGGGAGTTTTCCGCAGGTTCAGGCGCTGGTTCGAGAGCGCGGCCTTAGCACCAGCATCGAAATCAGAAATAATGAATTTCTGGATGTGCAACCCGCCTACAGCCGGTTTTGGTATGCGCTGGCGGCGGTCACGGACGGCCCGACCGGGCCGGTCTCGGTAATCGATAATGTGATCCACTTCACTTCGGGCCGCTGGGATGCCGGGGAACGGGCCTACGAAACCGCTCAGGGATTGACGCAGCAGCAGGAGTTTTGGGAAGGGTTCTCAATCGCAGATCTCAATGCCGCCGGTCAGCTCTTGGACAATGAGATTGAAGGAACTGATACCGGTTTGCTGGTCTATTTCGACGGAAGCGATGTGGTCGAGATGCGGGACAACCGGATCGAATTGCGCCCTAACGGATTCTTTGGTATCGCGGCTGAGGCCAATCACCGTTATTTCATCGAACGCAACACCGTCATTGCCCCCGGACCTGAGGTGGATGGCATTGTCGTTTGGGCAGCTGATCCCGACATTGGCATCAACGATTCGGTCATCCGGCACAATCGCCTGGTGATGGATGAGTCGGATTACGGCGGGATCTCATTGGTGGGCGCCGCCAGTCGCAACGAGGTCAGCGATAACAAAGTGGAAGGCACCGCAGCCTACGCACTTGGGATCGTGAATGATTTTTTGGGGGCGGATGCTCTGGCTGAAGATAACCTGTTTTCCGGCAACAATATTTCCAAGTTCGGGGCCCGGGACTCAACTGTTTACGGCATGGGCGCGGATGTGTTTTTCGACACGAACAGCCGCAATAACCGGGTGAATGGCCGGGTGAAGACGGTGAAGGATCTAGGCCAAAATAATTCGGTGCCGGGTAATCGCGTTAACGCGGCCGGTCAACGCCGCATGCAATTAACAGCGTCGCCGGCCAAGTTCGAACTCGTGCGCTCACACCCGGGTAACTGATCGGCCGGCAGGCGAAATAGGTTCGATGGCGACCACCGCCGCCCAGAGTCTCATCCGCGCTGGCACTTCATCGGGTTGGCCGCGAAATTTCGCGCGAATCCTGGGCGGAATTCTGGCAGCGGCAGCCGGAGGAGGTAGGGCAAGCTTCCAGCTTGCCCTTGTTTGAGTCGCAAGCTGGAAGCTCGCGCTACCTTGAGCCGCAAGCTGGAAGCTCGCGCTACCTTGAGCCGCAAGCTGGAAGCTCGCGCTACCTTGAATCGCAAGCTGGA
>DATFCK010000359.1:0-3968 GCA_035253185.1 Chthoniobacterales bacterium
CCCGGCTTCATCATGTTCGATGCGACGCAAGTGCGCTTTGATTAATTCGCGCATCGCCAGTTGGCCCTCCTCTGAAACGGAAACGAACCGTTCGAAACGAGAAACGAAGAGATTCACGCCATCGGTTTCGAATTTCTGTTCAGCCAACGGATGTTCCGAGCCGAAATGTCTACGCATGTAGGCGACGGCTGAACGAACTTTTGGAAACGGAATATTGTGCTCACGCCGGATGGCATCGAGGACGTGAGCTTCCACCAGGTTAACGAAAGAGAGAGCGGGAAACTTTGAGGTGGGCAGCGCAATGATCGGCGCGAAATGTTTCTTACCCGTTTCAGTAGGGTAAAACCGTCCGTGAACCCAGGAGCGGAGCGTGGCAAGAGGAATCCGCAAATAATGGGCTGCCTCTGTTATGCCATACGCTGGCAATTCCCTGGGATCGCGTGAGTTTGTCACAAATAGATGGTCTGCAGCCAAAGTCCTCTTTGACGCATGATTGCTCCTAAGAGCCTGGAAAGCAAGTTATCAGCCGACTGCCTGCAGGCTGATCTGTCATTCGGCGTTCGGCGTTCGGCGTTCGGCGTTTTGTTCGCGTAGCCTGCCTTTCCGTCGTCGGTTCTCTTACGAACTCCCAACCCTCATTCCCAAGTCACCCGCGTTCTACGTCCTCTGTCTTCTTTTCTACTTTAGCCTTTCTACTTTCTACTTTGCGTCGCATGTCCCGTTGTCCTTCTCTGCGGTTTCCAGTTGCCCTTTTGTTAAAACCTAGTAAAAGATCCGGTCCCGCCCCGCGTTTCTCCCCCCGGTTTCCTCCCACGTATGTCTCGTGCCAGGCCTGTCCCCTGCCTTCCGCGATCGTTCCTCGCTGGTGTTTTCGCCGTTTGCATCTCGCTGAGCGCGTTGCACGCCGCTCCTTATACCTGGTATGCGCGCGCGATCGTTCTCTCCGACACGACTGTTCAACTCACCTGGGAAGATGGGGGACCGTATCCCGCTGATTACTGGCAAATTTATCGGGACGGGATGCTTTACGCCACGTCTCAAACGACCACTTACAGTGACACCACCCTGACCGCCGGCGAGAATCACACATATTATATCCAGAGCTCGTCCACCCAGACCTACGCGGTGCCGTCGCGATCACTGACCGTTACTGCGAAAACACCAGGCCACGCGTTCGTTCTCGACGGCGCGATTGATTTCAGCAGTTACACATGGCTGTTTCCCTCCGGCTGCGACTGCACGAATCTGCCGAGTCTGCCTTTGTACGCGGCGGTGCGAGGCAGCACTCTCTATGTAGCGACCGCGTCGCCGGGTGCGCCTAACGGGGCTACCACCGACCGATTCGTTTTCATCAGCGATGTGGTCGATCCATTGGTGGCAACTCCGGCGCCGTGGGCAAAACAGGGCTGGATCAGAGTCCCTGCCGGGAAGCCGTATATTGGTGCGGAAAGCACCAATAGTTATGTCGGCTGGTTCAATGCCCCGGCTTCAGCTCAGGTGGTGCGATCCGCCGGGCCTAACGGGAGGATTGAAGGGACGATCGATCTGATTGAAACATTCGGCTACATTCCAGAAAAGCTGTATGTGGCGGTGGCGGCGTTCGACACGCCCGACGGCGGTTGGCTGATCTGGCACAACCCGCGCAACGACCAGCCCCGTGACGATTTTATCGGCCCCGACGAATTCCTGGTCCTGAATACGGCCGGTTTGCGCGACGAAGACGCCAACGGCGTGATTGACCTAACCGATCCGGCCCGGGATCTGAAGTTAAACATCACTCAAAATCCGGATCGCACGGTAACGATCAGTTTTCCCACCGTTCCCTACCGCACCTACATTTTGGACCACACCTCAAAGCTTGGCGACCCTTACCGCACGTCGCGTGCGTGGTTCCCGTCGAACGGCGAATTCACCGCGTCGTATGTCGACTACGATCCCACCTACAATTACCCCGACATAAAATCGTTCTACAAATTGTCGGTCAAAGATTCGCAGTAGGTCCTGCGCCACACGCGCAAACGCTGTGCGCTGTCAGATTCCGTTCTCCGTTTTAGCGATCTAACGCTTTTAACGATTCAACGTCGCGTCAGCGCGGACTGCTGAGACAGCGTGTCCGTCGTCCCGATGCGCCGGAGCCTCGCGACCGCGGGACGTAGGCGGGCCGCAATCAGCAATTGGCCATTAGCTTCCGATCCTGATTCTTGACCCTGGATTCTGAGCTTCGAGCTCCGAGCTCCAAAACCCGCTTGCGTTTTCCGAGAGATTCTATAAAAACTCATGCCCCTGAAGACCAGTTCGCCTTCAGGTTCCTAACCTCCAACCCATCCCCTCTATATAGAATGTGCCGCCTTCAGATCAGAGTTTCAGCGTTTCAGCTTTCGTTTATCAGCATCTTCTTGTGCGCTAGCATCGCGACCGCGGCTTTGCCCGCGTTCGATAGCGCGGCCGATCCGGCCTACAACACCGGCTGGACTGACGGCAGCAACGGCGGATTTGGATTCACTCCTTGGCAGATTACGACCAATAACGATAACACCGAGCATTTTGCCGGCACCTTTATCGGCGATGCCGGCGACAGCGGGGTAAATCCGGCCATCAACACCGACGGTCGCGCGTTCGGCATGTATGCGAACACCACCGGCAACACCGACGGCGCGAGCGTGAGCGCGATGCGGGATTTCGCCGGCGGACCGTTGGTAGCCGGTCAAAGCTTTTCTTTGGATATCGCCATTAATTTTCGCGACGGCTCCAAGGGGATCATTCTGAATGGCGATGGGACGCCATTCGGTCCGATCCTGGGCGCGTTCAGCACCGGCGGGTTTCCGCATCATCACTCGCTAACGCTTTATGACGTGGTCACGCTGCAGAACGTGAACTACACATTTTCCGATTACCATGCCGACTCGCTGTTTCATCTCACCTTCACGATGCTCGATCTGACCCATCTACAGGCGCACCTGACCCGTACCACCGCGAGCGGCACGGAAGATCTGGTTACCCTTACGGCGAACTCCAGGCCGGCCACCGGATTCAACCTGTTTTACGGTTCGACTGCTCAGTCCGCCCCCGAGCTCGACCTCTTCTTCAACAACTTCGCCGTCGTTCCCGAACCCTCCACCATCGCACTTATCACAACCGGCCTAACGCTAACCGCAATCCGGATTCGCCGCCGTAAAGTGGCATCGGCATCTCTGCCGATGAACCGAGTTGCGAATTAAGAGCACGGCGCCGCATACGGATGTTAACTCGCCTTGGTTTTGCGACATCACTTGCTCTTGCATTACTAACGGTCTCCGTTTTCGGCCAGGGCCAGACCGCTGGGAAATCGCCCTACGAATGGAGTGCAGTAGACAAGTCAGGGAAACAATTCACCTATCGCCAGTTTCCTCAGCCGGTACCGCTGTGGACAAAAGATGTGACCAAAGCCGTGAAGCCGGAATACCCATACGAAGAAAGGAAACGGAAACACACCGGTATCGGCATGTTTCGATTGGAGATCGACGTGGAAACGGGAAAGGTCCGACGCGTTACCGTAATTAAATCGACGAAGTACAACCGTCTCGATGAAGCGGCGAAGAACGCTCTGGTAGGGTGGCGGTTTCGCCCCAATACTTGGAAAGAACTAAGCTTGCCGGTCGATTTCGCTCTACCTCCTCCGGTAGGATTGCGTTCACGTTCGGCCCATTGACGGAACAGTTTGACTGACACTGCCTCGACTTCCGTCCTTTGTCCTCTTCGCCAACGGACGAATGACGTTGTAGCCGCGCGAGGCGGATGTCCTCTGTCCTCCTTCCTCTGTTTTCTTCCCGATCCCACTTGTCCCGTTGACCCATTGTCCGCGCTTACCGCTTCGCCTTCGCCCTTCGATCTCGCCTGCAGACTGTAGCCGCCTCGCTATGTCGAGGCGCCTCACGGCGCCTGCAGACTGTAGCCGCCTCGCTGCGTCGAGGCGCCTCACGGCGACGCAG
>DATFCK010000360.1:0-2173 GCA_035253185.1 Chthoniobacterales bacterium
ATCAGTTGTTACCCGTCGATGTATACATTTCCGGGTGCCCTCCGCGGCCGGAGGCGTTGCTCGAAGGCTTGATGAAATTGCAGGAGAAAATTTCCGGGGAACGTTCTCTGGCCGGGATGAAACCGGAGCTGACCAAAAAACTAGCTGAAGCGTTGACCTGATACTGGATCCTTGAAGCTGGATACTGGATCCTTGATGCTGGATTCTTGATTCTCGATTCGTCCTCTTCATCCGCCCTCAAACATCCAGCATCTAGTATCCAGCATCCAGCATCTAGCAGCCAGTATCCAACATCTAGCATCCGAACATGACCGGCCCCGAACTTCTGGATTCGTTAAGTCGATTGTTAGGCGATAAGTTGCGCGCGAAGACCGAGTTTCGCGGCGAAACTACCTATACCATTGCCGCGGAACATTTGCGGGAAGTCGCGAAATTCTGTCGAGACGATCTTTCGTTCGATTATTTGCTCGACATCAGCAGCGTTGATAATTCCGGGCAGGAACCGCGGTTCGAAATGGTGTACGAGCTTTACTCGTTAACCCTGGGGGTGCACCTGCGACTGAAGTTGGACGTTTCCGAGGCGGTCGGCGCGGTCGATACGGTGTCAGACATCTGGCCCACCGCGAACTGGCATGAACGCGAGGTTTACGACATGATGGGAATCAAGTTCAATGGCCATCCCGATTTGCGCCGGATTCTGATGTGGGACGGTTATCCGTTCTTTCCGCTGCGGAAGGAATTTCCGCTGGAAGGTTTGCCTAGCGACATGCCGGATGTGGCGTTCAGTCAGGCGGCGCCAATGGAAGGCGGGCCATTTGTGACCGTCCCCACTACGGCGACTACCAAAGATCGCGAACCACGCGCCCGGCGGCCAGTATTGTAGCAGCGGTCTCATCGCGCCGGGCCGGCTGTGTAGCGGCGGTCTATGACCGTCGCATAAATCACCAACGAGCAGCTAACCATCGCGATAACCAGCACTGCCGTGGCAAGGTCACCTGACGGGATCGCCGCCAAATAAGTCCGGCGGTCATCCGCCTGCGCGCAGTTTCGGCGTGGTAGTTAGACCGCTCTTACCAAACTGGCTACCGTCAGACATTTGCGGCGGACGCCGCCGTCACCCTTTGATTTCCAGACTCGCGTTGGCGGTTTTGGGCCCCTCTGCCGGCGGTTCCGCGGTCTTTGGCACCGGTTTCGATTTTGGCGGTGCCTGCGCTGCAGCCTTCTTTGGCGGCTGTTCTTTAGCACCACGCGCGGGCTGTTGCCTAACCAGTTTGTAATCGTTCAGCCAGGCTGTTTCCTGCAGATCTTCCTTCCATTCGTAGGCACTGTCTTTCAAAACCGGCCACCAGCACAGCCGACCCGCGTTACGCCAGCCATCGATGATATAACCCGTCCGATAATCCATGTTAGGCGCGGTCACGATGATTACATTATGCTCCAGATGGGTTCCGGCGTCGGCCGCGCCCCAATGCAGATCCAGCGTCTTCAACCGCAGCTGTTTCAGCTTCGTCCCGATGTCACGCGCGTAGTGCGCGCAATAACCGCGCTGGCGAGCGCCGACATTTACCAAAAAGTTTTGAAATATTGCGGGGCCAACCGCCCGGTAATCCTTTTTCAGCTGTCGCGCAGTCCGATGCGATACGATCGACACCGTTTCCGCCTCCACCGGATCAACAACGCCGGGTTCCATCTTGATTATCGCTTCGGTAAACTTCTTGATGGATTTTTCATCCGTGGCTTGGGCGGTGACCGGCGCCACCACGCAGGTGAAGGCCAGAATCGCGCCGCCGACCGGTCTTGACCATTTTAAAGCCGTATCCATTTTCTCCCATTTACCGCGCAGCGCGCAGAAGAAAAGGATTCTCTCCGCACAGCGGCGGTTCGTAAAGGGGATTTCGGATCAGCCAGTGCCTGACTTGGCTTATCGGCGGGTCCGGGCGCGGCGGCGGCGTTCGAAGTGAAGCAGCAGCAACGAGCAAATCATGATCCCAATCACCACCGTGTTCGTCTCGGGAACGGCAGCCAACGACGGGAATGCTACATCGAAAAAGTTCGCGGGATTACCGCCGACGGCAAATAAACTGGCACTGGTCCCGTCGTAACGAAAAACGGCCCCCGGGGTGCCCGGATCCATAAACGTCGGCGGGTTATGAAAGAAATTCGCGATGTAAAG
>DATFCK010000361.1:0-2240 GCA_035253185.1 Chthoniobacterales bacterium
CGCGGGAAAACGGCGCAGAAGTGCGGGAACAAGTTGCAGTGGATTGCGTCGAGTTTACCGACACTGGAGTCACCCTCGATTGGCGTGAACTTCGGTCGGCGAATGAAATTGGAGATCGTGGCGAAACCGGCAGCTCCCCTAACGGATTTACTCGCCAGGGTAAAATTTCTGCCCGCTACATGATTGACGCCAGCGGCCGGAATTCCATACTTGGGACCAAGTTCAATCTCAGAAAGATTTACCGGCACCTGCAGAAACTTTCGATCTTCGCGCATTACGATGGCATGACCCGGGCCGAAGGAATCGACGGCACCCTAACGACATTGATTCGGGGAATCGATCGCTGGTTCTGGATCATTCCGCTTACGCCGGAGCGCACCAGTGTCGGGGTCGTCCTCGACGGCGAAATCTTCAAAAAGTCGCGCCAAACCCCCGAACAATTCCTGGAGGACGCGATTGCGGAACAACCAAATCTCACCCGGCGCATGACAAACGCCCACCGGGCATCGCCGGTGCACGTGGCCGCCGATTTTTCGTATCGGAATGCCAAGTTGTTTGGCGATAGATGGATCCTGGCCGGCGACGCCGCGGGATTCATCGATCCCATCTTCAGCAGCGGCGTATTTCTTGCCGTGTTCAGCGGTGAACTTGCCGCCGACGCGCTTCACGCCATGCTCGATGATCCGCGGAAAGCCAGGAGGTTGCTACCGGTCTACGAACGGAAAGTAAATCGCGCGATGGATGTTTACCTGCGCTTCATCAACGCCTGGTACACCAAGGAATTTATCGAAATTTTTTCGTCGCCGCGGCAAATCCTCAATTTGCCACCGGCGGTGAACGCCGTTCTCGGCGGCAACACCGGCGCGGAATTTGGAATCAAGTGGCGAATGTGGGTGTTTTATTTTCTGGTGTGGTTACAGCGACATTACCCGATTGTCCCACGGCTGACTCTCATTCCGAAGAAGCAGGAGGATGCGGCAATGTCTGGCCAGCCCGTATCGGCGTGTTGATGGCCGAACGCAAAAAGAGAGTGCCGGAGGAACATCGGAAATTAGCCGGTGGCTTTAGCCACCGGTGTATGATTCCCAAAAGACCAGCCCCGGACGAGGCGGCGGATATTTTTCGGCACACATCACGCAACCCCGCGTTTGTTAGGATTCCTCTGCCCCTGCCGGGGCATGGGTTGAGGAGGGACTTGATCCGGTGGCTTGCGCCACCGGCTAATTTCTGTCGTGCCTTCAGCACTAAAGGCCTGACTTTGGCGTGCGTATTGGCCGTGATCTGCCTAACGAGCTGTACGTTCCTTTCCCGGCATCATTTCAAGGCGCCTTCGAAAGAATGGCAGACGCGCACCGGTCAGTTACAATACCGAACCGGCGGCGTCACGGTGGCCGGTGATGTTGTCGTTAGGATCTCAAAACAAGGCGACTTCGAACTCATGTTTTCGAAGGGTCCCGGAATCAATCTGTTTACGATCCAGCAGGATGCGAATTTCGCCGAAGTAAAAAGTTCGCTGACGCGTCAAAGCTGGTCGGGACGGACCGACCAGGCGCCGCGCCAGTTGAGCGGCTGGTTGAGTATTCGTGAAAAGTTGATTGCGGCACCGGACCGCCGCGTAATCCGTCACGATACCGGCACCGAACGATTCGTGTTTCGGTTTTGAAGCGGTATGTCTTTTTTGAGCGGCGGTCTACCTGTCGCGCCGTAGTCACGCGGAGGCGGATGACCGTCGCACTGTTGTCATTTCATTAGCACCGGTCTTCAGGCCGGTGGAAAATGAAGACGCAACCAGGCCAGCCGTTTTAAACGGCTTTCATTCCGTAACGCCCTCATCGAAAAAGTAAGCCGTTAAAACGGCTGATTGTCTGCCACTTTACATTCATTTTGACGCCTAAAAACTCTTCAGCCGGTCGTAACGGTTGCTACAGGATTGCTTGTGCGGCAAGGCTGGGCTTAATGATGCGATGCGTCCCAGCGAACTCATAGCCCGGCTGGTCACTGAGCATCGGCGTTTAGTCTGGCTGGGAGTGGCGCTGCTGGTGCTTGGTTGCGCCTTCATTCTGGTCACGCGCATTTCGCTCGACAGCGACGTGCTCAACATGCTGCCGGGCCGATTCAGCACGGTCCAGGGCTTGAAACAATACAACGGCGACTTCGCCCAGAATCGAGAGCTGACTTTCGCGCTGCAATGTCAGCCCGGCGATGTCGATCTTCTGGAAGAATTCTCGGCCGGCTTTGCC
>DATFCK010000362.1:0-3023 GCA_035253185.1 Chthoniobacterales bacterium
CCTCGAGTCCTGGCAGCGACGGGCGCACCGGCGGCTGGCCTCCCAACGCCATGTGGAAAGAAGCGATAAACACCAACAACCAGAGCGTCCGAATTGCGAGATTCACCGCGGAAAATTTCCTTCGTTAACCCAAAATCCGAAGGCGAGCCGGCCCCCGGAATTGGCAGGGCTCGGTGCAATCTTTCAGTTCGGCATAACTCACGTTCTCATCATAGCATGGTCAGGGTGGTGGTCACAATGCCAGGTACGACGCGGCGGGGAGGAATGGCTCTCATAGCCGGCATGGGGCAAGGCGGTTAGTCAGAGTTTTTAGGCCACCTCCCGTCGGGCGAATAAATAACACGGGAGACACGACGGGCTCGCAATTCCCGATTCCTTCAACTAGAACTGCGCTAAGGAGAACCAAATATGCAAATCGGAATGATTGGTCTTGGACGGATGGGTGGAAACATGGCGCGCCGCCTAACGAAAGGTGGACATCAGTGCGTGGTGTTCGATCGCAACCGGGAAAACGTGGACGCGCTGGCCAAAGAAGGCCCGGTACCGGCCTACACCCTCGAAGAGTTGGTGGAAAAATTGAGCGCACCCCGGGCGGTATGGATCATGGTTCCGTCCGGCAAACCCACCGAAGATACGGTGGTCGCCCTTTCCAAACTATTGGCGAAGGGCGACTCGATCATCGACGGCGGCAATTCGTTCTACAAGGACGATGTCCGTCGCAGTGCGATGCTTAAGCCGAGCGGGATCCATTATCTGGATGCCGGAACCAGCGGTGGAGTTTGGGGTTTGGAACGCGGTTATTGTTTGATGATCGGCGGCGATGAAGCCAGTGCCAAACGACTCGACCCAATCTTTGCCACCCTTGCGCCTGGTCCCGGAGATATCCCCAAGACACCGGGCCGTGAGAAAATCAAAAGCACTGCTGAGCTTGGCTATCTCTATTGTGGCGCATCCGGAGCCGGACATTTCGTGAAGATGGTTCATAACGGAATCGAATACGGTTTAATGCAAGCTTACGCGGAAGGCTTCGATATCATGCGCGGGGCGAACTCAGACAATTTACCGGCGGGACTTTCTTACGATCTGAATATTGCTGAGATCGCGGAACTCTGGCGCCGCGGCAGCGTGGTCACATCCTGGCTGCTCGATCTAACTGCCACTGCCCTGGCCAGTGATCGGGAACTCGATGGTTACACCGGATTTGTGGAAGATTCCGGTGAAGGACGCTGGACCATTCAAGCCGCACTTGAGGAAGGAGTGCTGGCGGAAGTACTTTCGGTCGCGCTCTTCACCCGTTTCCGATCGCGCCAGGAACACACTTTCGCGGAGAAAGTGCTCTCCGCGATGCGCAAAGGTTTTGGCGGTCATGTCGAGCCACCTCGGGACCAAAAAGTGAAACAAGGCCTCTGACCGCAGGCCCGTAGTGTCGATGGTTGGTGGTTTGCCGGGGAAGGCAATGGAAGTCGTTAGGCGTGCGGGGAATTGATGCTGACGTTAGGCGACAAATCTATAATGCGACGGTCGATAGACCGACGCTACAGTTAGTGGTGTCGCGCCGGGGGCGTTTGCGCATCCGATGCTCCATAAACGGTTTCTACCGCTGGATTCAGGATAAACGCCAAGCCACCGGATTAGCTGCCGTTGCCGACGGCTTCCCCGCCCCGATTGAAGGCCCAATTCGCCAGCTGTTCGCGGGCTTCCAGCCGGCCGGCTTCGACAATCTCATCGATGGCGTTCCACTGGAACAATCCATAATTCGACACCTTCGGCACAATTAACAATGAAGCGTTCTGCTGCGCCGCAATAGTAGAGCGATCGGAATTGAGCAAAGCGCTCCGATAAAGAATGTTGAAAATCGAAGGAAACGAGATCGAACGCGAAAACGGATTGAGTCGATTGAACAAAATACGCCAGGGGGAGCAATGCTCGGCCTGAACCTCGACCAGCCGCTGATCGAAGAGCGAACCGCTGCTGACCGCGATCGTCTGGCTAACGCCCAGCAGATTCATCACATCCACCGGAAGATTGTTCAAAATGCCGCCATCAAAAAACAGCTTCCCCTGGTGGATGACCGGCGGCGCAATGCCCGGTATTGAAATACTCGCTTTCAACCATTTAACCAGAGGACCGCTTCGATGCACCGCCACATCTCCTGCGGTTAGGTCGGTCGATATGCAGTAGTAATTTTTGGGCAAATCCTCGATCGCGATATCAGAAAATATCGAGTCCAGAGATGCGGTCACCCGCCGGGGCGTCAGCAGCGACACCACCGGCAGGGTAAAATCCCAAATTCCCCTTTCGATGAAGATGTATCTGCATACTTTAATAATTCGTTCGGGAGAAAAGCCGAATGCGGTTAGGGCTCCAATCAGCGCTCCCATGCTCGTCCCCCCGATCATGTCGATCGGCAAACCTAATTCGGTGATGGCTTGAATAACGCCGATGTGAGCGAATGACCGGGCGCCGCCGCCGCTCAGCACCAGCCCAATTGCTTTACCGGCAATAAGACGCGCCAGCCGATCGTAATCCGCATCGCTACTCTTGTTGATATTGTGATGCACGTCGACCTGACGGGCTGCCAACCATGCCGCCGCCACCGGCTTGTTATTTTCGCGGCGAAGAATGACCAGATCCCGGCGCGGCGAAATGAGAGCGTTGCGCGGGGTCTGAAGTTTTGATTCGATCTCGTTTAAAACTGGCGTCGCATCGGCATCGGCCACGAATATAAGCCTGTCGGCCTGGCGAATGCAGCTCGCCGTCCAATCGGTTGCAGCGTCATCCGACTCGTAAACGACAAAGCGGCTGGAGTTCGGCGACGATTCAAGCCAGTCATCCACCGAATCGTGCTCAGTGGCAGTCCCTCCTCCCGCTTGCGGATTTCGAAGATGAACAACCTCGGCGATCTTTGACAGGGATCGACAGAATCGAAGCGTGAACTCGGCCACGGAAACGCCTCCGGCCGGTACGACCGCAATAGTTTCTGAACGACCGAACGCAGGGCGCTTTTGTTGCAGTCGATGCAG
>DATFCK010000363.1:0-3206 GCA_035253185.1 Chthoniobacterales bacterium
AAGCTCTAAAAAGTGCTGTTCCCGTTCCCGCGCCGAAGCCTCGGCGAAGGCGGGAGACCCTGTGTGTAGATATCAAAGAACCAGAAGAGATTTCGGATCGCGGATTGCGGACTGAAACGTTGTTCTTTTGAAATTAGATAGCGGCGGTTCACCGAAACCGTCATGTCCCCAGAGATGCCGATTCGCGCTTGCGTCGCTGCGATAGCAGCGAACCGCCAGTCCGGCTCGGACCTCTGGTGATCATCGCGCAGTGGCACCACCCGTTCCCATTCCGAACACGGAAGTGAAACGCTGCAGCCCCGATGGTAGTGCGAGGATAGCTCGTGCGAGAGTAGGACGTCGCCAGAACAAAAAGCCCGGCAAACCATAGCGTTATGCCGGGCTTTTCGCGTACTCATTATCCTGTCGCAGTCCTGCTCTCGCACGAGCGCGGCGAAAGCCGCGTAGTCGTGCGAGAACGGAGGCGCGGGGCAGCGCCGACATAGACGGTCAAGCCGCCGAGGGCAGGCGGTGAGCGAGCCGGGAGGCTCGCGAATCAATAGGACGTCGCCAGAACAAAAAGCGTTATGCCGGGCTTTTTGCGTACTCATTATCCTGTCGCAGTCCTGCTCTCGCACGAGCGCGGCCGTTAGGCCAATAGGACGTCGCGAACGCGCTATCTCATCGGGGTTTTTGCTTTCTGGTCGTCGCCTAATCGAGCACGACAGCCCCGCTCGCGCGGGGAGTAGTCGGGCGAGAATGGAGCGACCTGGGAAGTCGCGACATAGACGGTCAAGCCGCCGAGGGCAGGCGGTGAGCGAGACGGGAGGCCGACAAATCAATAGGGCGGTCGCGGGCGGATTTATCCGATAGGGCGTTTTGCTTTGTGGACAAAGCCTGCTTGCCGCCCATTCAAAACCGTACCGCATCCTTCGGAGACGGATTGATCGATTTGAAATAATCGCAGGTTAGCCTAACGAGAGAGCTGCCGGAAGGATTCAGAAGAATCCTACAATCCAAACTCGAGATCGTCTTCCAACCCTTCGACGATGTGCGGCAGTTCCACCAGATCGAGCGGTTTGCTCACCACTTCGTCCACCTCGAGATCTTCGTAGATCCCGATGTTATGGGCCGAGAGATGACCTGACAGCACCACAATCTTTCCCCGGTAATTTTGTTGCCGGAGCTTTTTCACCAGCTCCAACCCCCCGGCGTTAGGCATCCGGTGATCGGTTATAACTACATCAAACTTGCGTTTGGCCGCTTTGGCCAGGGCTTCCTGCCCATTTTTCGCGACCACAATTTCGCGGTGCGGCGCTTCCAGCAGGGTAGCAATCGATTCGCTGATGACCGGCTCATCGTCGACGGTCAGAATTCGTGTTTTCTTCTTCATGGTTCGAGAAGTCGCGGCTGTTTGTTACTCCGATGAAGCTGGGGCAAGACATTTTTCCAGATCGGTCACGACTTCACGCAGCTCATGCATGATACAGGGCTTTTCAACGACTTCGTCGATCTTGAGTTCCTGGTAAGCCCCGACATTGAGCGGAGAATGATGACCCGATAACACGACAATCTTACCGTTGTAATTTCGTTGTCGAAGCTCGCGGACCAGTTCCAATCCGCCGCCTTCCGGCATTTGAAGATCGGTAATAATCAGGTCAAAGGGCTCCTTAGACGCCATATCCAGCGCCACGCGCCCATTTATCGCCACTGATATTTGGCGATGGGGTGCTTCCAGGTTGTAGGCGATCGATTCGCCGATTATGGGCTCATCATCTACCGCCAGGATTCGGGTTTGCTTACTCACACTAGGCGGCATAGAAGCAAGCGTCGCGCCGCCAGGCTTGGGTATCGAAACGCATTGGGCTGGAGCACCTTCCTCCTGCCCGACGAAGGCCCGTGATCGGCGTTAGGCTCGGCCACGCTGGCCTGGCGTCGGGTCGATCCGCCGGCCTTGCGGACTCCGGCGTGGCAGACCAACCCCAAGTTGCCCTCGATGTTTGCATCTCTCGAAACCGGCGTAAGCTCCCGGTATGTTAACGAATCAAAAGATCATTGACGCCATTAACGAGCAAATCGGTTACGAATTCAGCGCTTCGCTCCAATATTTTGCAATCGGCGCCTATTTCGCCGCCGAGGCGTTGCCCCAGTTATCGGCGCATTTCTTCAAACAGGCGGAAGAGGAAAAAGATCACGCCCTTCGGTTTATGAAATACGTCGTCGACGCCGGCGGCTGCGTCGTCATCCCTGCGATCGAAGCCCCGAAATCGAAATTCAACAATCCGGAGGCTGCGGTAAAACTCTCCCTCGAGCAGGAGGTGCACGTCACCAACCAGATCAACGGTCTGGTAGAATTAGCTCGCCAGCAAAACGACTACATCACGATCAACTTCCTGCAGTGGTTCCTGACCGAGCAACTCGAAGAAGTCTCGTCGATGGACAATCTCCTGAAGATTGTTCAACGCGCCGGCAGCAATGTGCTGCAAGCCGATGAATACCTGGCCCGGGTCGGGGTACGGACCATGGCTGAGCCGGCCGCTGACTGAGTCGCGGCGGCACCTCGGAAGCGGGGGAATCGTTAAAACGGTAAATCGGACGATTGCGCCTTTCGCAAGCATGCGCGTTTTGGTTTTAACGATGTAACCCCGAAAGCGTTCGGGGCTGTCCGAAAGCGTATTTTTAACGATTTAGTGTGCTTCTGTCTTGCCTCCCCGGTGGTTGCGGCGGTTGAATACCGTCATGAAAACAAAGTTGGTCCGTTCGCTCATCCTCGCCGCCAGCCTAACGATTTGCACAAGTGTCCTGTGCCAGACAAGCACCATGACCGGGACGGTAATGGCGGTTAGTGCCGAGAGCATCACAATCCAGCAGGGAACCACCGTGTGGGTGATTAAGAGGACATCCACTACTCAGGTAACCAGCGGTGACCTGAAAGCCGGTTCAACCGTCACTGTCAAATACAGCACGCCCGATGCGCAGAAGAAAGAAGGTCCAGTGACCGCCGGCGAGCCAACCCCAACCCCGGCAGCAGATTAACAACCGATCATCTGATTCTTCCAACGGCGAATGTCAAACCGGCTTCTGGCAACACTTCTTGGTGCGACCATTCTTAGCGGCATCGCGTTGGGCCAAACGGCTAACGTAACCGGAAAGATTCTCGCGGTGTCGCCGCGTTCCCTTACCATTCAGAAAGGCCGGGAAATCTGGGAGGTAAAACGGACTAACAG
>DATFCK010000364.1:0-14800 GCA_035253185.1 Chthoniobacterales bacterium
TGGTCATGAAGAACACCAGAATGGTGAGCAACACATCAATCATCGGCGCGACCTGAAACTCCGGTTCGCCCGATTCCGTTCCGCCTGCACTTCCGGCCATTGTTTAGTTGAGAGTTGAGGGTTGAGAGTTAAGAGGAAAAACCAACCGCGAATTAACGCGAATAGACGCGAATGAAATCAAAAGCCGCGTTGCTTGGGGTTTGCCCCAACATTCGTGGTCATTGCTGTTCATTAGTGGTTAGACCGGTTCATGTTGCCGGTTCGGTGATGATTTTGCCGGTTTGACCGGAACCGCTCGGCTGGACCAGCCAGTTCGGGATCGCGGCATACAATTCTTCGTCGCCGAGATGAACCCCCTGGAGCGACTCGTAGGGCATTTTGCGGAACAATCGGTTAACCACGTCCTGCACGTGATGCAATGAGGCGGTGGCGCGGTTTCGCAGGAAATAGAAGCCGATGAACGCCGGGATCGCGATGACCAGGCCGGCGGCGGTGGCGACCAGCACTTCGCCGATCGCGGCGGAGAGTCCGGACGGATCGCCGATTCCGGCGGCACCGAGTTTAGCGAATGCCTTGATCATGCCGGTAACGGTACCGAGCAAACCGATCATCGGCGTACAAACACCGATAACGGACAGATAACTGATGTAGGTTTGCATGGAGGAATTTTCCTTGGCTAATTCGCTGGTCATTCCTTCCTCGGCGATTTCCTTGCCTTCGCCCAGCAACCCGATTCCCATCCGCAACACGTTCGTTAGGGCCGAGGGATTCTCCTTGGCGTAATTGTAGGCGCCGACGTAATCGCCGTTCCGAAACAGCGTCTTGACGTTTTCTTCATGTTCTGGCGGCGCCACTCGTTTCTGGCTGGTGCGAATCACCCCGTCGCCGATCAAATACAGGGTGGCGATGGAGCAAATGGCGATGGGCACCATGACCCAGCCACCCTGGGCGATCGTTTCCCAGAGTGTTTTCTTGTGTTCGCCCGCGGCTGCGGGTTCGGCAGCCAAAACAGGAGCCACCAACGTTAACGTGATAAGCACCGCCAGAGCGGTGATCGAAGCGATTCGTCTTTTCATAGTGTCGTTAGGTTTGGGAAATCGTTTTTCCTGGCGATGTAACTTTAAAGCCTTTTTAGTTCGTTTTGAGCGGCCGCTGCCTCGGCCGACTGCGGAAATGAAGCGATCAACTCGTTGAAAGTTTTCTTGGCGCGATCCTTGTCGTTAAGCCGCCGATAGGCCCGACCACTGCCCAGCAGCGCGGCCGGCTGGAAAAGTTTTTCATCCTGGTAAAAAATCGGGACGTGCAAATAGGCCATCAGGGCTTCATCAAAGTCCTTTTGTGCCAGGAATACGTCGCCCTTGGCAATCCAGGCGTTGGCCAGCGTAGTCGGATCGGTGCTCGATTTTAGTGCGGCATCGCAAATTGCCATTGCTTTGTCCAACTGATTGGCCCGAACCAGCGCCGCGACCAGCCGTAACTGGGCGGCGCGCGCCATGTCCTGGTCCTTGGCGGACTTCTCGATTTCGGTGGCCAGCGCTTCGGCTTCTTTTTCCTTTTGCTGGGCGGCAAGCGCCGACACCTTGATCAACGCCGATTGGGCCCACCAGTTGCCGGGGACATCCTTGAACGGGGCGTAATAGTTAACCACCGGATTGATTTCAGCCAGGGCCTTATCGGCTTGCCCCTGGGTTAACAAATCACCCGCCTTCTTCAGCGCGCCCGGCTCCGGAAATTCCACCTTAACGATTTGGGGCAGATGATAGCCGACTTCGCCGCTTCCGGTTCCGACCTGAACCTTGGCCATGACCATCTCGCCATCGCGCCGGATACCCTGGGTTTCGATTTTTTGACCGGTGGTGAGAAGGATGGTTTGGGCGGAAGAGGCTGCGACGAATAAGAACAGTGTGCTTGCGAGCATCAGCGGTCGCCGCAGCAAACGCTCAACGCTCAACGCCCAACATTCAATGCTCAATAAAAGAGGCAGCGAATGGCGGCCTGGCAATCCGCAATCCGCAATCCGCAATTCGCAATTCATCTTCATTAGCCTTGCCCTAACGCCTGTAATCGTTGCCGTGCTTCGGCCGCTTCGGCGAAGCTGCTTAGTTTTTCATTTCGCAATAGCTCACGGTAGGTGTTGGCCGCTTCCTGGGTCTTGCCTAACTTCTCAAAGCTCTCGCCGCTGCGCAGGTAAGCTTTTGCCACCCAGGGCAAAAACTTCTGATAAGCAACATATACCCGCTGGAAATAAGCGTTTGCTTCCGCCCAACGTCCGCGCTTCGCTTCAATTTCGCCTAACGAGAACACGCTGAAGGCGGTGGATTCACCGCGCCATTCGCGGACCGAGGCGACCTGTTCGAATCCTTTCTTGGCTTCATCCAATTTGTCGAGAGCGAAAAGCGTTTTCGCCTTGCCGACGGTCAGGTCTTTCAATTTCTGTGACGCAGCGATTTTTTCAGTGCCGTCGTTGAAATAACGAAGTGCGGCGGTCAGATCCTTTTTCTGATATGCGATTTCGCCCAGCCCGGCGTAACCAAAGTCGGCATAATCGCTCTTCGGGAATTCCTCTAGCAGCTTCTGATAAAATTTGGCGGCATCGTCCAGCTTTTGTTTCGCGAGCAACAGGTCACCGGCACGGCCGAGCAACACCGGGCTGAGATCGTCCGGCTTAAACTCGGTCGCGATCCGGCCGATATTTTTCTCTTCCTCGGCCGGCTGCCGACGCAGGCGGGCGAGTTCGGCCTTTGCATAAATAACGCGAGCACGCGTGGTTGGATTTTGATCCTGTTCAGCCGAACCGAGCAGTGCATCGAGTTCGGCCCCCGGATCCGGGGCCGGGGTTGCATCGGCGATGGCTTCTGATGAGGGAGATGCGCCCGGGGAAGTTGTAGCCGGCGTCGTTGACGCCGGTGCCGCTCCGGTTAACGGCGCTGATTGGCCGTCTTTGCTGATGGTTAGCTTGGTCGGCTTGCTCTCTCCGGTTCGGTCTGACCATTCAATATTGCTGATACCATAACCATGCTCGTTAGGCCCATTGCCCACAATAACCTCTTTAAAATTTTTGTCGCTGGCCGATGCCAGCGTCACCACATCGCCATCGGGCGAACGGGAGACATTGGCGACGTAGAGATCTTTGGCGAAACTCGGGGCCGACTGGCCAGGGTCACCGACCCCGGCTACAACGGGCGAGGCCGCGGGCGCCGGACTGGTCTCGGGCGTGGCCGCGGGCGCCTTTTTCTTCACGCAAAGCTGGGCCAGCTGCGTTAACAGCAATTCAACCGCGTCGCGGTTTGGATCGGCGATATATTTTTTAATGGTATCGGCGGTTAGCCGTTTGGCTTCGTCGATCTTGCCTTCATGCGCCTTGGCTTTTCCGATCCAATACAGGCCGGAGATGACGGTGGGGCTATCGGGCTTCAGCTCGATGAATTCGCGGAACAAGTCGGCAACCTTGTCCCAATCACCGCGTTTCTGGAGTAATTTACTCGCGGCAAACAGCGAGTAGTTCATCACTTCGTCGGTGGTGGCAGTTTTGTAGGAATTTATGTAAATCGGGATAGCCTCGTTAGTCTGATCTTTGGCCCCATAAGCATCCCCCAGCAGCGCCAGCACCTCGCCTAACTGCTGATTTTTCGGATATTCGCGTTCCCAGGCCTTGCAATCAGCGATGACTTCGTCGTAGAGCGACGCGGCATATTTGCACACCGCGAGACGATATTTCGCGTCGCTGACAAATTGGCCGTTGGGATATTTTTTCATGTAAGCATGGAGCTGATCCATGGCGTCCTGATACTTGCCCGAAAAGAGCGCGGTTAGGGCGAGCCGGTAATTCGCTTCCTCTACATTCTCGCCCTTGGGAAAATCATTGAGATACTTTTTGTACTCTGCGATCGCTTCATCGTGTTTACCGGCCTGGAACTTTGCGTTCCCGAGCAGAAACCGCATTTGCTCGGCGAACTTGTTCTGGGGCTGGGTTTCCAGAGTGCGTTTAAAATAACCTTCAGCCGCCTGGGGATCGTTAGCCTGCAACGAAACAACACCCATCATGTATCCGACGGTATCGGCGTTAGGCCCGGTCTTAAATTCCTTCAAATATTGTTCGCAGCGTTGCTGCGCTTTTTGCGCCTGATTCACCTCGGCCAGCGAGGCGATCAATCCGAACAGGGCCGGTTCACGCTCACGCGCATCAGGAAATTTGTCGACCAGCTCCTGGTTCACCACGATCGATTCCCACTTCTTATCGGCCTCGTAGAAACAACGGGCCATTCGGATGTAAATGGCCGGCGTAATCGACGGCAGCTTCTGAAATTCCTCCAACAGTTGACGGCTGCGAGCGAGATCGGCTTTGAGCTGGTTATTTGCGATCACGAGCTGACCCACCTGCGAAGGATCCGCCTTCATCGTGTTCAGGTTCTCGTCGATCGTGCGTTGCATCGCGGTGAGTCGCTCATTTTGCAATCGAATGATTTGTTCGCGAGGATAAGCGGCGCGATAACATTCCAGCGCGTCAGCATAAAAGTTCTTGCTGTAGAGCTGATCGCCTAACTCCACTGTCATTGCGTTCAGCTCGACGATGTTGTCCACCAGACCGATGCGCTCGTGCAGTTTGTTGATCAGCGGAATGACTTTGTCGGCTTTCCCCTTCTGCGAATACAATTGAGCAAGCATCATCACCCCGCGAACGGACAGCGGACTCTTGAGCTCGCCGCCGGCGAGTTTTTCCAGATCGGCAATGGCGACGTCAATTTTTCCGGCATCCTTGTTCGCAGTCGCGCTGAAGAACAATGCCTGATCTTTGAACCGCGAATCTTTCGCTAACGCAGCGAATTGATTGGCCGCTTCCCCATAGTTTTTGGTTTGAAGGTTAGCCTGAGCAAGACCGAAAACAGTTTCAGCGGTATGAGGGCCGTTAGGGAACTTCTTTTGGTAATTGTTAAATGCGGCGATCGCCTTGGGATAATTGCCGGCATTGAAGTAGGCCGAACCGAGGCTGAAATAAGCAGGCTCGAGTTGCGGACTAAATTCCGCTTTGTTAACCAGCGCCTCCAGATCGGCTGCAGCCTTCGCATAATCGCCTGACTGAAACGCGGCCATCCCTGAGGCGTATAACTGAGCGAGCTCGCCGCCCTCCGATCCGCCGGCCGGTTGTTGCGCTTGTGCGGTTAAACCCGACGAAAACGTCGCCACCGTGGCCAACGTGCAGGCAAACCGAATCCACCGAACAGGAAACCGCATCCGCAGAACTCTAGCTGTCCGGCCTTAAGTTGAAAAGCACCGCCTCACCTGAACTACCCTCATCGGCGCGCCGTTGGAAACCCCTGATTTCGCCTAAGGTCGAACGCTGGCGGTTTTGGGGCCCCGGGAAAGATTGACCAGATCAGCCAGGATATTGAGGCTCTCATCCCTTTCCGGGTCAATGGCCGGCTCCTTGCCGCCGGTCGGATCGTCGTCGTCGCCTCCTAAGGCATCATCCGCGTCAGTAGCGGCCTCGGGTGCGACCTTCGGCGAGATGCCTTTGGCTTTGGCCTGGGCTAATTTCCCGGGGAACATGATGAGCTGAAGGTTCGGCTTGTCGACCGTGTCGAGGGTGACCCGGTAGACGCGCGGTTCTTCTTCCTGCCGCGCCAGCCGTTCCTTGGACCGCATTTCCTTACGAATCTTGTCGTCCTGAAGTTCCTTTCGGCGGGTATCTTCGTTCAGCGAAATCCGGTTCTCGTCGAGCTTCTTCCGCAACCGATCGACGTCTTCCATCACGTAATGGAATTCCTGGTTCTGCTTCACCCGTTCGGCTGAACGGCGTTTCAGTTCGTCGATGAAGAGCGGATGTGTGTCCGACCACTTATTGAACCGGGCCTTCGGCACCTCGTCGTAAGCCAGACAATTTTTCAGCGCGCCTTCGCCGAACTCAGGCAGATCGCTCAGACTGGGCAAAACGATGTCTGAAGCAACGCCGTGCAATTGAGTTGAACCACCGGCCACTCGATAAAATTTTTGGATCGTTAGTTTCAACGCTCCATCATCCTGCGAACGGCTGCCGAGCAGTGAGGTGAACCGGCCAATTTCGAGAATGGTTTGCACCGTACCCTTGCCGAACGTGTTCTTGTCGCCCACGATCACAGCCCGCCCGTAATCCTGCAATGCGGCTGCAAAAATCTCACTGGCCGATGCGCTTTGACGACTGGTCAAAACAACCAAAGGTCCGGCATAGGCAATGTTAGGATCGGGGTCCGGCGAAACTACGATATTACCATTGGATCCTTTGGTCTGAACCACCGGTCCGTTTTTGATGAACAGGCCGGTGAGCGAAATTGCTTCTTCCAGTGAGCCGCCGCCGTTGCGCCGGAGGTCGATCACCAAGCCGCCGATGTTTTCTTTTTTTAGACGGCGCAGAAGAGCCACCACGTCGCGAGTGGTGCTCTTCTGATGTTTATCCATATCGGCATAAAACGATGGCAGCGTGATCCAGCCCAGTTTTACTTCTTCACCGTTCTCGTCTTTCTTGAGGATGATGTCGGCCCGTGCTTCCTGATCCTTCAGTTTGATTTCGTCGCGGACCAGCTCGACATCCTTGCGTTTTGATGGATCGGCAGCTTCTGAGGGAATAACCAGCAGCCTAACTTTGGTTCCCTTCTTACCGCGGATCATTTCCACGACCTTGTCCAGGCGCATGTCGCGCACATCGACATATTCCCCCGGACCCTGAGCGACCGCGGTGATGCGATCACCGACTTTCAACCGGCCGTCAACCTGCGCCGGACCGCCCACCACCAGGCTCTCGATCTTGGCGTAACCATCTTCACTGCGAAGCATGGCGCCGATGCCGACAAGCGACAGACCCATGTTGATGCTGAAATTCTTCAAATCCGCTTTGCTCAGATACTCCGAGTGCGGATCGTAGGTTTGGGCGACGGCGTCGAGGAACAATTTCACCTGCTCGTCTTTATCTTCCTCATGAACGTTGCGGGCGAGCCGATCGTAGCGACGAGCAACGAGTTGAGGACCGGGCTCGATCGGATGCTCGCTGAGATGCTCCTGCAATAGCTCGTTAGCAATACGTCCCTTCCAGATGTTATCGGCATCCTCTGCATTTTTGGGCCAGGGCGCTTTTTGGCGGCTCAACTCAATGGTGGCGTTGTTCTTGAAATCGATCGGCTGCTTGAGGAGTTCTTTGACCTTGGCCACGCGCTCGTCGACGCGTTTGGTGTAGAGGCTGTAAATGTCGTAAGCAGGCCGGAGGTTACCGAGCAGAATGTCGTCGTCGAGCGCAGTTCCATATTTCGCGGTAAGCGCATCGATGTCCTGCTGAGTGAAAAACAGATGACTGAAATCGAGTAGCTCGAGATAAGTGCGGAGGATCTTCTTGGACATCTCATCATTGAGCTGTTGATGAGTGTAATGTCCTTCCTCTAACAGTCTTCCGACCGAAACGCATATTTGTTCGCTATCGGACTTCGCGCGAGTAGTAGCCGGGACTGCCAGAATCGCGATCAACGCCGGAATCGCGAGAAACGAACCAAGTCTAGATTTCATGAAGAGAGGGTTTTTAAGCTTCGCAGAATTCGTCTTTGAACGCAAGGCAGCGGTCCGAGCTGGAATGACATCATTTTGTAGAAGGGTGAGACAAGATCCACGCATTAAAATTCAAAAAACCGGAAAAATCCGCTCTTGGGGTTCGTCTTCTCAGAGCAGGTTGGATGCGCTGAAGGGGGGTTCCCGGGTGAAAGTGACCGATACAAGCAGATTATGAAATACGAGAGCTTCTGCGGAGGGATTTTCGAGACCAATTGCTACCTCTTAAATGCCCCCGGCGGCGCCATACTTTTCGATGCTCCCGACGGGGCGACCAAATGGGTCGAGAGTCTTGGCGTCGACCTGAAACTGCTGCTTTTGACGCACGGCCATTTCGATCACGTCCCTGATGTGGCGAAGGTCAAACGGCGGTTCGGCTGCCAGATCGGCTGTCACCCCGAAACAGTCCCGATGATTTCGGACCCGGAATTCTTCCGGAGCTTCGGGTTCCAGCTCGAACTCGAGCCGGTGGAAGCCGATTTTTTGATCGAAGCGACTCCGAGCCGGGATTTTCTCGGTCTCCAAATGGAAGTCCTCGAAGTGCCGGGCCATTGCCCGGGAAGCCTTTGTTTTTATTTGCGGGAGGACCGGCTGTTGATTGGCGGCGACGTTTTGTTTGCCGGTGGAGTCGGACGCTGGGACCTGCCCGGCGGCGATGCGGACGTACTATTCAGTGGCATCCGCGACAAACTGTTCGCGTTACCGGATGACGTGGAGGTTTTGCCTGGACACGGCCCGCCCACCACCATTGGTCACGAACGCCTAACGAATCCGTTTGTGAGCTGACGTCCGGTCGGACCAGTTCGACATGTCTGACACTTCGCGGTGAAAATTGTGCTGAAGACAGAACGCCTGATTGTGCGCGAATACACCGGCGACGATGCGGCGGATTTTTTCCGGCTGAATTCCGATCCTGAAGTGATGCGTTATGTGCCGGATCAGCCGATGAAAACCGTGGAGGAAGCGCGGGCCGTTATCGTTAGTCGGCCGATGGTGGACTATCGGGAGCGCGGATTCGGTCGTTGGGCCTGCATCACCAAGTCCACCGGCGAACACATCGGATTCTGCGGTCTTAAGTTTTTACCCGAGATTAACGGAATCGATTTGGGGTTTCGTTTCCTGCCGGTTCACTGGGGCAAAGGACTCGCGACCGAGGCGGGCAAGGCGTGCGTCGATTACGGGTTCAATCAATTGGGTCTTGAGGAAATCTTTGGTTTCGCCGAGCCGGAGAATCACGCCTCGATTCGGGTGCTGCAAAAAGTGGGAATGCAATTCGTAGACGAGTTCAGGTTACTCGGATGCGATATGCGGCGGTACGTGATTCGGAGGGAACGCCACGCTCCTTTGTGAAATCATTCACTCACAGTAGCTAAGCATCCCCAAGATTTGTCGTCCTGAGCGAAGCCGAAGGATCTTTCCGACTTGGGTGACGTATTCCGTATTTGCGAGATCCCTCGACTGCGCTCGGGATGACATAGCTATGCTTTGGGTGTAGCCGCGTGTGCATCGCGCATGTATTCCACCGATTCAGATAGGAATGCGGCGCGCGTCGTTAATACGAGACGTGAACAGAAGTTTACTTTTTCGCCCGCCGCTCCTGCATCGTTACCGCCACAATATCATTAAGGACGCCGGCGGCGGTTACTTCCGCGCCGGCACCGGGACCGGTCACGACTAACGGGTTGGTTCGGTAACGGCGTGAATAGATCGCTACCTGGTTGGCGGTGCCACGCAAACTGCCCATGGGCGAGCTTTGCGGCACCGCTTCGATTCCCACCCGGATTGTGCCCCGGCCGATCTTGGCGACGTAGCGCAAAACTTTTTTCTGTTTCCGCGCGGCAGCGACACGTTCGGCAAACGCGCTATTAAGCGTCGTTAGGTTGGCGACGAAACGGGCCGGATCAGCATCGTCAACTTCGGAGGTAAATAACGACTCGAGTTCGATGTCCTGGAATTCGAGCTTCTGCCCTAAGGTCCGAGCCAAAATCAGCGCTTTGCGGGCGACGTCGCGACCCGACAAATCTTCGCGCGGATCAGGTTCGGTGTAACCTTTTTGCCAGGCCTCTCGGACGGCGTTGGCAAATGTGTTGCCGTCCTCCAGCGCGGTCATAAGAAATCCAAGCGTCCCCGAAAAACAACCCATAATGGTTTCCACCCGATCACCGGCGTCCTTGAGTTTAGCCAGAGTATCGAAAACCGGCAGGCCGGCGCCTGCGGTCGCTTCGTAACGAAATGAAACCCGTCGCTCGCGCGCGGTGCTCATGAAAAGATCAAACTGAAGCTGCGGTACAGCGAGGGGCTTCTTGTTAGCCAGGACAATATGGAAACCTTCCTCCAGCGCTTCCTGAATCAAAGGACCAGTCTCCTCCGACGTGACGTCGACCAGGATGGGACGATGGGACGGCAGGATCCACAATTCCCGCCGCATCATCGCCTGCAAATTGTCGATGCCTAACGCCGAACCGTTGCGGAACAAACGCGCCCCCGATGCCTTTTGTTTGGCGAAACGTTGCAGCAGAACCGGGCTAAATCCCTTTTCATCGACTTTGATGCCCGATCGGTCCGCCACCGCGACAACCTTGATATCGAGGCCGAGATTTTCCCGCAGTTGTCGATCCTGGCTAACGAGTTGTTTAATCAAGGCCTGGCCGATTTTACCGAAACCGAGCAAAGTGACCTTCGATTCGCGACCGGTGATCTCGGCGAGAGGTCGCGCCTTGTCGAGTTGAAACTCGGCATGAAGCGCGAGCAAGGCGCGAGTCGCATCCTGTTCCGCGACCGCAATGGTGATGTTGAGTTCGGATGAACCTTGCGCGATGGCGACGATGTTGACCTTCTCGCCGCTGAGCGCGGAGAAGGTTCGCGCCGCCACGCCCGGCTTCCCGCGCATGCCGAGCCCAACTACTGCAATCAGCGCGATCTTCTTTTCGGCCTTAATCCGGTCGACCAGCTTGCGCGTTCGTTCCAATTCGAACGCGTTTTCGAGCGCCCGGCGCGCGTGTTCGGCTTCGACTTCCGGCACCACGAAGCAAATACTCGCCTCACTCGAGGCCTGGCTGATCATGGACACCGAGTGACCCGCCTCGGATAAAGCGGTGAAAGCGCGACCGGCGATGCCCGGAACACCGATCATTCCGGATCCTTCAATGGCGATCAAAGCCTGTTGCCTAACGGCCGTGAGCGCGCGAACCGGATAGGCACCGGGTTTTACATCGCCCGCGATTCTGGTGGCGGGCGTATCGCGGAACGAATTGCGCACGAACAGCGGGATTTGCCGGTCGAGCAGCGGAATGATGGTTCGGGGATGCAAGACCTTCGCGCCGTAATAGGCCAGCTCGGTTGCTTCCCGATAATGAAGCTCGGTCAACAAACGCGCGTTCGGAACCGACTTCGGATCCGCCGTCATCAGACCGTCGACTTCCTTGAACAACGTCAGCGCTCGCGCCTTTAACGACCGCGCAATAATTGCAGCTACAAAATCAGAGCCGCCCCGGCCTAACGTCACCACCTCGCCATCAGGTCCGCTGCCGATGTAGCCCGGAATCACCACCACTTTCCGGGATTCAATCAAAGGTACAATAACTTTGCGGGCCGCCCGTTCGCATTTCGCGAAATCGGGCCACATGCTGCCGTTCTTCTGGTCTGCGAACACCACCGACGTGGTGTCCACGTAAAATGCATCCAGTCCCTGCTGTTGAGCGAAGGCGGTAAAAATCCGCGCCAACAATCGTTCCCCGCGAGCCGCCAGTGAATCGTGTGCGCGTGATGTGAATTCATGCAGCACCGCGATCGAATCGGTCATGGCCTGCATTTGCTGCGCCGTTTCGACGATCAAGGCGCGCAATTCATCACGCTGCTTTTTGTTTTGAAACAACTCGGGCAGCAATGTCGCGTGGCGTTGCTGAAACGCCCGCACGGCCCGTTGACACGCTTTGTCGTCGTCCGCCAGAGCTGCTTTCCCGGCATCGATAAGGAGATCGGTAATACCGTTCATCGCGGAGACAACGACCACCACCCGATCAGCTTTGCTCACATGGCTAACCGCGGTCCGGATAGCGTCGATCGAGCCGACCGCTACTCCACCAAACTTATAGACGTCGATAGGCCTTCTCATGATGCTGATCGTTGGTCGCTACAGCAAACTCCTCGCCGATCCTCCTAGAAAATAAGGCACGGGTGAGGGCCGGTTCGTGGCGTTGGCTTCCAGCCAATGAATCTGCTAGTTCGGTCGAATACCCGCCAACGAGAGCTCCGACCATCGGCTGGAAGCCGATGCCCACCGCGTTCAGCCGCCGGCGCGCTTTCGCCGGGTGCCGGTTTCGCCTGCCGGAATCGCGCCGCAGCCGGCAACCGCCTCGCTTACGACTTCGGTTACCATTCGGAGATCCGGCAGGTGCGACACGACCTGGTGCAGTGACTTCAAAGCGTTGGGAATGTGTTGAAGAAATGACTCGTGCTTCTTAACCAGACCGAGGAAACCATATGCCCCCAACGCTTGCATCAGCCGCTGCATGACGCACAGGGGAAACACCTCGGCAAACTGCGCCCGCACATCCACCCCAAATTCCATCTGGCGCTCTATATAATATTGTACCAGCTCAGTGCGTTGTTGATCCGATAGCTCCACGTAGGGATCGTAAAGCAGCGACGCGACGTCATATTCCGCCAGACCGGGACGCATCCCCTGAAAATCAATCAGGTAGGCGAGACCGTTGCGCACAATGATGTTTTGCGACTGAAAATCCCGGTGAACCAACACCCGAGGCAGTGCGGCGAGCTTCTCAGCAACGGAATGTAACGCGGGGGAAGCAGCCAACTGCCGCAGCCGCGCCTGATCCATCCGGAAATACCTGCCCAGACAATTTTTGAGAAAGTAGGCTTGTTCCCATATGTAAAGTTCGGCGTTGAACTCGGCCGGGAGCTTGGTTCGAATCTGGCGAGAATCGGTTTTCGAAATCCGGTGCAGTTTGGCGCCCTGGTCCAGCGCGGATTCGTACATTGCCCGCCTAACGAGCCAGCTTTCCTGGCGGTGGCTGAACAGATCTTCCTCGCCCAAATCCTCGATCCAAATCAGACCTTCGTCCGGATCGTGAAAGTAAATTTTGGGAGCGCGGATATCGTGGGCTTCGAGAAACTTGGCGATAGCGACGTAATGACCGTTTTCCTGCCGCTCGAGGTTATACTTAACCAGAATCAGCTTTTGCTCGGAAGTGTTGTGAACCCGATAGAACCGCCGGCCTGACCCGCCCTTCTCGATAGGCGTGATCTTCACCGAATCCATGTCGATCCGCGGAAAATGGATCCGGGTCTGATGAATTAGGGTCTCGGTTTTCACTTAGAGGACTTCGTCGTGATGTTCGCCGCTCGCGGTCTGCCGGGAGCGGACAATACAGCGAGACAGATGGCTGCGGGAAGTAATTTCTGCTCCCTCCCATAGAATCGTATCTTCGAGGAGGGCGGCCGCATCGACCCGACAATTTGCCCCAATAACGGTGCAGCCTAGCAATCTTGCCGTGGCCGAGATGGTCGCAGAAGGGTCGACCGGCTGCGGCCAGGCGGAATCTCTCACGAATTGCGGTCGCCAGTTTTGGGTCAGGATAGTGCGGTGAACGTCCAGATAATCCTGGGCGGACCCGACGTTGAACCATTTTCCGTCATTCAGAACGACCCCACCGATTTTTCCGCCGGCCCCGATCCAATCCACCAGCACCGGGATGAACGAAACTTTTCTCAAGGGCTCAAGCCTGTCGAGAATATCGGGGTTCCAAACCGCGACATTGGCAAAATCGTACGTGCCGGGCGTTCCGTATTTGTTAGTGATATCGACGATCCGGCCGTCGCGTAGGGCGATAGCCGAAGCCAGACCGGTGTTCCGCAACCCGAGGGTGACATCATTACCCCGGCGAAAATGTTCCTCCACCAACGGCTCCAGCCTAACATCGCATAAAATATCGCCGCTATAGGTGATGAACGGTCCGTCTTTTAAAAAATCTTGGGCGTTCTTGATGCCGCCTCCGGTCTCCAGCAGCTCCGGTTCGTGAGTAAGCCTAACGGGCGCCCCGGCATACTTGCCGCTGGGAAAAAGCGCCCCAAATTGATCGGCCAATCGATGGGTATTAATCACGAAAGAACGAATTCCAATCGCCATGAGGTGATCGAGCGCAAATGTGATCAATGGCTTGCCGAAAATCGGGATCAACGGCTTTGGGGTGGTCTCGGTGAGCGGCCGTAAACGGGTGCCCAGCCCCGCGCCGAGAACGAATGCTTTGGTGATGTTGGTAGTCACAGCACGCGTAACTTTGGAAACACTCCAGTTAAAAACACACCCACGGTTGTCATCCTGAGCGCAGTCGAAGGATCTCTCCTACGTGTGTGACGCGGACTGCATATGCGAGGTCCCTCGACTTCGCTCGGGATGACATAGCTGCGCGAGCGGTTCTGGCAACGATTGCAATGTGCTTGCGGGCGCTTGTAGTCAGATCAGGTGCTGATAAAACTTTGTTCATGCCCGAACAGACGGTCTGGCGCGGCACATCGTCGCAGTGGAAAAATTTGGGGGCGTTCGTGTCCTGGAGCATCGCGGCCATTCTTGTCCTTTGCTTCTCGATCATCCTGTGGGGGGCTGCAAGCGGCTCGTTGGCCATGCTCGCCCGGTTTCTGCCGCTGCTGATCCTGGTGCCGATCGGCATGATGCTGTCCCGCTACCTCATAACCAGAAGCAAAGTTTATGAACTAACAACCGAGCGCCTGAAAATCAGCGAGGGCGTATTTAGCAAGACCACCAACACGCTCGAGCTCTATCGCGTGAAGGATATCGAAACGCGTCAGCCGTTCGTCAACCGGTTGGTCGGCGTGGAGAATGTCCGACTCACAACGTCCGATGCTTCAAGTCCTTTGATCCTGATCGAGGCCATCCCGCGCAGCGTCGGGCTTAGCGATTTGATCCGCAATCAGGTGGAAACGATTCGCCAACAGCGCGGGGTTCGGGAACTCGATGTTGATCGGGTCGACGATTCGGGCGCGCTGTAGTGCCGGCGCGAAGGTTGCTTTGAATTGTCTGTGGCTAATGAGCCCGATCTCGTCCGATCGTTTGGCGCAACCGTGGTCTTGTCGTCAAGGTGGATCGGCCGCTCCGTCGGGCGATGCTAAGTCGAGGCTCCGCAGGAGCTCATATTATTAAGCGGCTCCGCCGCTATTGTGGTTAACATCGCCCGCGGAGCGGCCGATCCACCTC
>DATFCK010000365.1:0-5852 GCA_035253185.1 Chthoniobacterales bacterium
CGGCATTTATCCGATCAACACCGGTGATTTCGAGCATCTCAAAGCCGCCATCGGAAAATTGCGATTGAACGATGCCGCGTTCATTTACACCCCGGAAAGCTCGGTGGCGTTAGGCTTCGGATTTCGATGTGGATTTCTCGGACTGCTGCACATGGAGATCATCCAGGAACGGCTCCGGCGCGAGTACAACATGGACATCATCGCCACCAGTCCGAGCGTGGTTTACGAGGTATTGACCACTCGCGGCGAGACCTTGCTGATCGATAATCCGGCCCATCTGCCCGATCCGAGCCTGATCGACGAGATCCGCGAACCGATCGTGAAGGCCTATGTATTGTGCCCTAACGAAAACATCGGGGATATCCTTCAACTCATCCTGGAAAAACGCGGCCAGATGGACCACACCGAAACGCTCGATACCCGCCGCGTCATGCTGCACTGCGAATTGCCGCTTAACGAGATATTGGTCGACTTTAACGACAAGATTAAGTCGATTACCCGCGGCTACGGCTCGATGGATTACGAACATTCCGGCTATCGGGCGGCCAAACTGGTGAAACTGGATTTGCTGGTCAACGGGGAGCCGGTCGACGCTTTTTCCACCATCGTTCACAAGGATCGGGCGGAAGGCCGGGGCCGTCAGTTAGCGGCCAAGCTGAAGGAAGTCATTCCCCGCCAGCTCTATCAGGTTGCGATCCAGGCCGCGATCGGCGGAAAAATAATTGCGCGCGAGAGCGTTTCGGCGTTGCGAAAAAACGTAACTGCGAAATGCTACGGCGGCGATATCACCCGTAAACGCAAGCTGCTGGAAAAACAAAAAGAAGGCAAAAAACGCATGAAAAGCATCGGCAAGATTAACATCCCGCAGGAAGCGTTTATCGAAGTGCTCAAGGCGCAATGACCGCATTTCAATGAAATGCGGAATGACCAAGCACGAATTTCGAATGTCGAAACAATGACGAAGCACGAATTTTACAGTCACTGGCCGGCGATCTCGATTCACCAGAGAATGGAAACTTCGGATTCGCGTTCCATTCACCATTCGTCATTCGGATTTCGTCATTCAGTCGCGTAGCGGACGCCCATGTTTACTTCTCGTCAGGTTAAGCACAGCAAGTTGCTTCTGCGGCATGCGCACAAATTCCTGCGCTACAAGCAGGACGTGTTGACCCAGCCTGATCGGGAGGAAATCGAGAGCGGAATGCGCCGGCTCAAAGCGGCTTTGCGGCAGCGGGATCGGAAGGAGATTGAGGATCGCGCCGAGGCGCTGGACGGACAACTGCATCGTTTGGCGCCGGTGAACTGGGAATCGCACTGGCGGGAAAACGTGGAGGTAATTCTGGTGGCCATCGTGGTGGCGGTCGGCATCCGGTCCTATTTTTTGCAACCATTCAAGATTCCCACCGGATCCATGCAGCCGACGCTGAACGGAATCATCGCCTATCCCTACGACAGCACCAAAACCTTGCCTAACGTGTTGATACAGGCCGCCGAGTTCGTTTTGCGAGGCCGCAATTACATCAACGTAGTCTCGCGCGAGAACGATCAACTTCTGCAGGTGGAGCCGAAAAAGTTTTTGTTCTTCTTCAACTTCACCCGGCTGGTTTTTCATCAACAAACCCGCCTGGTTTATGCGCCATCCGATGTTCTCAAAACCACGTTCAACGTTTATGCCGGCCGTCAATATGCCAAGGGTGAGGTGATTGCCCGCGGTGCAATCGATACCGGCGATCAGGTTTTTGTGGACAAGTTTAGTTACAACTTCGTTAAGCCTCACCGCGGCGATGTGTTTGTGTTCAAGACAAATCGGATTTCCGGAATCGCCGAGGATCCGCAGAGCGGAGCGCCATTTTATATCAAACGGCTGGCCGCTATCCCGGGCGATACATTGCGGATCGACCCACCGTTATTATATGTGAAAGGGTCTAACGAGCCGCGGGAACACGTAGCTCAAGGTTATGGATTTTCGCGGGTAATGTCGGCAAAAAACGGATACCGGGGTTACGGACCGGGCCGGGAGTATCTTTCCCGGCCGGACCAGACCTTTGCCGTCCCCGGCGACGCCTATTTCGCGCTCGGCGACAACAGTTACAACAGCTACGACAGCCGGTATTGGGGCCCGGTGCCGGAAGCCAATCTGGTTGGGCGCGGTCTGTTCGTTTACTGGCCGTTTATCCCGCACTGGGGCTTCATCCGCTGAGTGACAAGCACCAGGCTCATTCAGGGAATGAGAAGCACCAAATCCCAAATCCCAAACCCCAGGGAATTTCCAAACTCCAAACAAGCTCGAAGCCGAAGGAATCACAGTCACGCACGTGACGTTTCATAGCTTGGGTATTGGAGTTTCCCTGGTGCTTGGTTATTGGGACTTGGTGCTTGCCGCCCGACCGTTCCTCCTACTCGCTGCAATCTGGCAAAACGTGCCCCATCTCTATCCATTACTAGCGCTTATCGGCGGCTATCTGCTGGTCCTGCTGTTCAACCCCGTCCGCCTCGCTCTCCGCGACGGGTTCCGCTGTATCGCGCGGTTCCCGCGCATCTGCCTGACGTTTGTTCTGTTTGGTCTCGGCTACTCCGTATTCCAGTTCGCGACATTCACTCGACTCGAAGGTTCGAGTGAGCTGGATTGGACGCAGCTGACGTCGTTGCCGAGCTGGTACTGGCCACGGCTGGTAGAAGTATGGCAGCAGATTCCGCTGCCGGTTCTCGAAAACATCGCCGGCATCTTTGATAATGGGACCACCACCTATCCGCTTTCGGTCATCGCGGCGGTCCTAGTGCTGTTCAATTGGCGCGGTGTGCATGGCGCGCTGTTTGGAGCGCTGCAAAAGCGGTTTCGATTCGCCGGCTTCCTGATTTACCTGATTGTGTTGCTGAGTGCGGTGGCTTCGCTGGTGAAGCCGATTGTGTTCTGGCGACTTCCGGAATGGGGAGGTTTGGTTCCGGAAGCCGGGTTACTTCGAATATCCGCCACCATTGACGCGGCAGCGTTTATTTTTGAATACCTGTTTGGCGTTTACATTCAGGTGTATCTGATCGCGGTCTGTTTCGCCTGGATTCGCGGTTTAAGTTTTGAAGAGGGCGAGTTGTTTCGTTTTGCCGTTAGGCGATTCTCGTTCGTTCTGAAGTGGGCCGGGATCGTGGTCGTAGTGTGGATGATTGTGGTTAAGATTCCCCTGTTGCTCGCTTACTTCGTCAACATCCCGAATATTCTCGATTACTTTTATTATCAACGGCTGGCCATGTGTGTGCTCATCATCTGTTTCGCTTCGGTCCAGGTGTCGTTAACCCTGCATAACGAAGGGCTGGGGGATGCCATGACTGCTCACGGAAGATTTCTTCGTGAAAACTGGAGCCGATTCGGCTGGTTTCTCCTCGTTTGCGCGTTGCATTTCGCCATCATCATGGCATTCGATGCGGTCGTTCGCGGAGCCATTGCCGACCGGACGATTCCGCTGATCATTTGGAAATGTTTCTTCGTCACCGCCCGCGGATTCATTATGGGATGGCTGCTCGCGTCCTGGGTCTGTTTATTCCGCCGCTATGAAACCGCGGCCGACACCGAGGAACGCTGGATTCAGTACTGACATGGTGCTGGAGTGTTAAATCCGTGAACTCGGCCGAGATCACTCGCGAAAGTAAATCAAACCTGGCGCTTGCCTTTGTGTCGTTGGGCCGGGAACGGCGCCGGGATATGACCACGTTGTACGCGTTCTGTCGCGTGATCGATGACGTGGCCGACAGCGAGACTTTGACGTCGGCACAAAAGCAGGAGGCGCTGACGAAATGGAGGCAATGGGTGCGCGCAAGCACACCGGATGAGCCCATGTTGGCGGCTGAATTACGCGAATTGTTAGGGAAGTATCAGCTGCCGCCCGAGATGCTCGATGAAATCATTACCGGAGTGGAAATGGATTTGCACCAGTCCACTTACGCGACGTTCGAAGACCTCCGAACCTATTGTTATCACGTGGCCAGCGCGGTCGGACTCGTTAGTATCGAAATCTTCGGTTATCGAAATCCGCAGTGCAAAGATTACGCCGTGAACCTCGGGCTCGCATTGCAGATGACGAATATTATCCGCGACGTCGGCAAAGACCTTCAGAAAGGTCGAATTTACCTGCCCCAGGAGGACCTAAATCGGTTCGGGTATTCGGCTGCTGAGCTGCGGAGCCGAACTTACAATCAAAATTTCGTTCAATTGATGCGGTTCGAAAGCGAGCGGGCTAAACAATTTTTCAAACAGGCTGCGGCCGCGTTGCCGCGTGAGGACCGGCATTCGATGATCGCCGCCGAGATTATGGGATCGGTCTATCGCAAGCTGCTGCAACGGATGGAAGCGGACGGGTTCCGGGTGTTCGACAAAGATTACCGTCTAAACAAGCTGGAAAAGGCAGGCCGCATCCTGGGGCAATTGTGGAAGCTTTTTTGAAACCGATCCGAAACTAATTTTGAATCCAAACGCCGCAACCGGCGTCTGAATAAGGTGTTCGAATTTGGAAACGTATGATTTGTAGACATCTTGGTTTTGTTTCGGGCGCAGCCTTGCTGGCGCTGACCTTCAATTCATGTGATACGCCGACCGGCCGGGGTGCGGCCTACGGCGCGGCAGCCGGTGCCATTATTGGCGCCGCGGCTACTGGCAATGCCCGTGCGGCTTCGATCGGCGCCGCTGCCGGTGCGGCTGCCGGCGCATTAACCGGTCGGATCATACAGGAAGAACAGGCGGCGCGCACCGCTCCACCGCCTCCGGGGGGTTATCCGTGGGGTCGCCGAACGGGTACTTACGGCCTGGTTCGCAGTCCTTATCCGCCCAATCGGCTGGTGGACGTTAGCGATATTCCGCCCGGCGAATTGGTTCGAGATCCGGCCAGTGGCGGAATTTTCCGCAACCCGTAACCGCCTTCTGCTGTAGCGGCGGTGTACTGTCACGCCGTAGCCTTGGCAGAAGCGGATGACCGCCGCACTTCTCTGGGAGAAATAATGCGACGGCCATAGACCGCCGCTACAAGCGAAAGATGGCGGTTTGATGGACCGGCACCGCTACCTGTGTCCTGCCTAACCAGTCTCTTTGCTCAAGTCATCCACGACCGTTTGGTTTAAATGGTCGTCAGCGGAGTCGAATTGTGGTGCGGACAAACCTCTCTGACCGACAGCGGAAGGTCTCATTAGCACCGGCCTTCAGGCCGATGACAACCGTAAGAACAGCACTCGTTAGCCGTTTCAACGGCTTACTAATCGGGCATGGTATCTCGCGATGTTCATGAAAGCCGTTGAAACGGCTGGTCTTCGTCCGGTTTGGATTTTCACCGGCCTGAAGGCCGGTAGGCATTTAGCGCCAAAGGCGCGCATTCAATTCGAGCCTGGGGCAACGCCCCAGGTTCGCATCAGTTCACGAACGTCAGCGCTGTAAGCGCGATTCAACGATTGAGCACACAGAGTCCGTTCAGGAAGGCCAATTGAATCGCGCCTTTTGCGCTAAGCACGTACAAAAGCCGGTGCTAATGGATAAGCGCAGAGGATTGTCCGCGCCACGTCGCATCTCGCCTAACCGGCCTTCCTCCGCAGATCGTCCACCAGGGCCTGGACGGATTCGGTCATCTTCAACAGGTCCGGCCATTGCCGGTGATAATTTTCACCCGGCAGTTTGCGAGTCGCGTCAAACCCCATGTGCGATCCGATGTTTTGTTCCGAGGGCGCGTGATCCAGTGAATCGGAGGGGTTTCTGATGATGGTAGAATCCCGCTCGGGATCGGTGTTCGCGCACAAGCGAAATAGGACATCGGCGGTGTTATGCACATCACAATCTTCATCGACCACGACGATGTATTTGCTGAACATCATCTGTCCCA
>DATFCK010000366.1:0-9227 GCA_035253185.1 Chthoniobacterales bacterium
AGCGGAAAGCGGAAAGCGGAAAGCGGGGAGCTTCGCTAGACCGCTCCGCTCAAGCTTCAAATTCCAAAGCCCAAGGACCTATTAGAGTGGGTGCTGCTACGGTTGTAGCTGCGGCAGCTCAAGGAGCGGCGGCTTTTAACCGCCGAGGTAACGGTAATTTCATCGGCGGTCCGCCGATGCTACTAAGTGAATCATTGGCTGGAAGCCAATGCCACGAATTGTGACGCAGACAATCCTGTCTGCGGTCCGAAGCTCTCGCATTAGCGGACCGGGTTCACCGGCCCCGGCTACAACCCCCGAACTTCGAGCTTCTAACTTCTAGCTGCGGCGCTTATTGCGCCAGCAACGGCGCAATCAGCGCTCGTTCTTCAGGTAACAGCCTAACGGTAGCCAGCTTATGGAGCTCTTCTTTCGCGCGCTCCGACCAGCCATTCGCAGCCCATGCTACTGCCAGAGGAGCGGACGGCGGTACGCCGGGTCCGGGCTGGGGGGCCGCTTCCAGTGCCGCGGCCATGCGACCCTGCCGAAGCCGGGCCAGCGCCAGTGTATTTTGCGTTGACTGATCCCATGGGTTTTTTGCCAGTAACGCGGTGAGCTCATCCTCGGCGGCCTTCGCGGCGGCGGCGGACGTATCGAGCAAGAGCCGCAAATAAATTTCACGAACGCGGGTGGCATTATCTTCCGGCCAACGCCGAACGATTTGTTCGGCTATCTTGTGAGCGTTCTCCGTTTGTCCCATGGCCTGGGCCAGGCGCAATCGGGCGGCGTAGGCCGAACGGAGCGTAGGCTGCTTGGAAATCGCGCGAGCATAGGCAGCATCCGCGGTCTCGGGGGCGCCATTCTTCTCCGCGTAATCGGCCAGCATCGTTAGTTTGGGAAGGCTGTCAGCCTCGTCCAAGGCGCGTTCCCACTCATTGGCGCTGCCGACAGTTTCCCCCATTTTTGACCTAACGACCGCCAGAAACATGTGTTGCATCGAGGGATCGATCACCGATTGTTCGCTCAGCAGCATTTGTTCGAGCTCAGAATAACGACCGAGCGCAGCCAGGGCATCGACCCGTTGGATAAACAGGTCCCGATTTAGAGTCGCACGTTCCAGGGGCAGGATTTTGAGCACGTTTTCAAATTCCCGGCGGGTATACAGCCAGGCCGAGAGCGTGACCAACGTGGCGTCGTCACCCTTCCCAAATTTAGTGATGGCTTCCTCCACCAGATCCTGAGCGCGTCGAGGTTCAGCTTGAGCGCGAACTTCCAACGCCAGCATCCGATGAAATGCCTGTGCTTTCGGATGGCTTTCAAGTCGATCCGCAATTTCTGCCAGGGAAATATTCTGAGTAGATGTGAGTTGAGAGAACGCCGCAGCCGAGCTCGGTTTTGATTGAGAGTTCGACGTGGCATCGGCTTCGAGTTGGCCACCAGACGGACTCGCGGCGGTCAACGATTGGTCTGGCCCGGAGTGTCGAACATCGGCGGGGATGCCATTGCCACGTGGCAACGCCTGTCGGGCCAGAATGGTGAGCGCGTGCAGCGATATAACATCGTCTCCACTTCGCGCTGGTTCGATCAGGTTTTGATAAGCCGCGGCGTATTCCTTTGAATTGGGATCCGTGTTGGAGAACAGCAATGTGGCGGCACCAAGCTTGTCCCTGGCGGTGGCGGCGGGATCAGCCAGAACCTGAGTTCCGTATCCGACGGCGCGACTGCTGTATCCGCGCAAGCTGGCCAGCATCCCGGCCAGAACGAGATCGGCGGCGGGCCGGACGGAGTTGGTGCCGGCAAGCTTTTCGATTTGTTCTTCAGCTACGGCGAGATCACGAACCGAAAGAGCAGCGGCGGCATAATCGCGCCGGTCGGCAACCGTTAGGGGCTCGGTTTCGGCGACCTTATGCCACCACCGCAGGGCCTCGTGATTCTGACCCACCCGTGACAACAACCGGGCTTCCACTCGCCATACTTCCGGCTCGTTATACCAGATACGGAACGCATCCTGAAGTTTTCGGTTAGCGTTCTTCCAGTCTTCCTGTTCGATCAGTTGCGAGGCTTGAGCGGCGAGCCGCCGGGCCTGCCAGGCTTTGACTACATGCGACACCGGACGGGCGGCGAAATACCCGATGATGGCAATGACCGCGAGGGCCGCCAAACGCTTGAAAGCCTTGTAGCGACGCGGCCGGGCCTTGATCCAGCGCCACATCTTACCCGGCGACCAGACTCTTGGCATCGGCGGAAGGTTGCGGCGCAGGCGGCGCTTAAAACGGGAGAAAGACACTGGTTATCGGTTATTTGTTATCGGTTATCGGTTATCGGTTATCGGTTATCGGTTATCGGTTATCAGTTATCTGATTCTGCCCTTCTAACCAATGACGGTGCAATGTGGGGCGACTTTCCAAGTTGCCATCTGAATGAAATCGCAAGTTGGAAACTCGCGCCACTCCGAAGTCTGACCTTCGTCTCCAACGCCCGATCTTCTAGCTTCCAACTCCTGGCTTCGAGCAGCGCAGCCTCAGCTGTCGACTGCTATGCGATAAAAGGCTCTGATTTCGTTGGCGCCGGGATCGGTGAAGGTGAGCACATTTCCGGTGCTGCCCTGCTGCGGCGACCCGACATTCGTAGTAAACGCCGAACCATCCGGCGTAGTAGTCGATTTCTGCAGTCGATAACTATGCCCGGTGAACGAGTCGATCGTTAAGGTCACCGTGGTGGACGCTTTGGCCGCGGATTTCGTTTTTACCACCGCCGCGTCGATGATTGTTCCGTTGTTGGTGAGATTAGCTGGGGTCGCACCGGCCGTCGTTAGGTCCAATGTGCCATTGTTTACGAACCCCGATCCGGTCGTGATCTGCGCGCCGCTGCGGAGAATGAACGTGCCGTTGTTGGTTACGGCGCCATTAACCGTCAATGTGCCGCCATTCACATTTGCAGCGCCACCGTTGTTCACCACTAACGAGCCCAGGATCATGCCGTCTCCGGTTTGAGCCATTAAGCCGGTTACCGACACGTTGCCTCCTACGGATCCACTGTTCACGAACGTAGCACCGGAACTGACGCCAACGCCGCTATTGGTAGATCCCGTCAATTGCAATGTGCCGTCGTTAACGACGGTGCCGCCGGTGTAAAGCGTGTCGCCCGCAAGAGTCAGCGTTCCCGCGCCCGTTTTCGTCAGTGCGCGATGTTGGCCGTTATCTCCAATGATCCCGCCGATGGTGAAATTTGCTCCACTGTTCACGATGTTGATGGTGCGGTCGGCGTTGGCAATAACCGAAAAACCCGTCCCAAAATTCAGGTCGTTGGTGCCAATAAAGGTCAGATTACCTCCGGTAATGTTCAGCGGGTTATTGTTAGTCAGGGTGAGCGGACCGCCGCTACGATTGTCGATCGCAGTGTTCGCTCCCGCGATTGTCAGGTCGCCGGTGCCGAGCGCGGTCGCGCTGTTGATGTATAATGTGCCCGCGCTGAGACTGGTGCCGCCGGGGTAAATATTGGCGCCGCTTAACGCCAGGATGCCGGCACCGATTTTGGTGATACCACCGTTATCGATACGGGCGGAAATGTGCAGGTCGGCGCCGTTTCCCGGGACGGTGCCGTTTTCTACTGAAATCGTTCGGGTGCCGCTGCTGAGATTCAGTGTGCCCGGAAGCGACCCGGCACCTGCATTCAGAATCCCGGATGTAACACTGGATGCGTGAGACGTGAGATTGTCGGCCAGGTTTAGTTTGCCGGGACTGGAGTTGTCCGCGTTCAGCATGACGGAAGCGCCCGTGATTTCGAAACCGGTGCCACCGGCGTTCAATTGAAGGATACCGCCATTTGTCCCGGCCGGCGGACCGGCAGCGCCCTGGGCTGAGTTGTTCCCACCGGTAACGATAATGTGGTTATCCTGAACCAATTGGTCGGCGCCGATGGTGTTTGTACCGCCCGACCAGGTGATCGTGGCGTGTAAAGCGGGAGCGAACGCCAGGGTCGCGGCGCACGAAAGCGCGACGACGACACCGGGACGCCGGACGGCATCACGAGATGCAACTCGCTGATCGTATTTGGTCATTGGACGGACGGAGGAAAACGGGCTGGGGAACGGGAGCCCGACGCAGGCTCGAGCAGCTCCTTTTATCGCAAATTGCTGAAGAAATGTCTAGCCCAAAACGCCGATAAACCCCCGTTTGGTTATCGGTTATCGGTTATTAGGGAGGCGGCGGCGCCAAATACGCCGTCTGGAAAGAAGCAGCAGGCCCCCAAACGTCATCGCGCCGGCAACCCACGTTCCCGGTTCCGGGATCGGAGTCAGGCCGACGATCTCATAATAGGGATTCATTCCGGTGGCGATCTGGATCGCGGTATAACCACTGGTACCGTTGAACATGACGTCGGACTGGTTATACGCAGTCGTGAAATCGGCGATCGACCCGTTGAACAAGAGGCGATCTCCGCTTCCGCCGACCAAAGGCACGCCGTCCCAGTTCGTAATGCTCAACACGGTGTTCATGGTGTGAGTGCCCAGACCGGCAAATTCCAGGATACTGGAGTTCCCTGCGCCGAAGCTAATCGTTGATGAAGCAGTCAAGGTCAGGGCACCGATAAACTGGGTGCCATCTACCGCACCACCGGGCTCGGACAGACCACCGGTATCAAAAGTGCCGCCGTTTAAGTTCACCCCGACCCCACTGCCCAGGTGCCGGCCGGACCCGGACAACAATAAAGTGCCACCGTTATTGACGGTCACATTGCCGGTGACACTGACCAGGCTACCGGCGTCGGCCTGCACCGTTCCCGCGTTAATCGTGGTTGTGCCGTGATTGTTAGGCCCAGAGAGCTGAAGCACACCGGCGCCTTCCTTGATGAGGGAGCCGTTAAGAATTCGGGCGGAGATCTGAAGGTCAACCGCGGCGCCACCGTCATTCACAGTAACGGTTCGGGTAGCTGCCATGAAATCGATGGTGCCGGCAGTCCCCGCGCCGGAACTCAGGATTCGCGATGTGGTATTGGAAGCGGTGGAAGTAATGTCGCTCACATTCGGAGTGCCGGTCAGCTCGAACTTGCCTGGGGTCGCACCGGCGTTCAGGGTGAGGTCAGCGCCGGTGATTTCGAATCCGGCGCCACCACCGGTTAGGCGCAAGATACCGTTGTTTTCGACAACGTTAGTCCCGCCGGTGATCTTGATGTGATTATCGGCGACCAGCCCGCCGGAATTGATGGTGTTAGTGCCGCTATTCCACTCGATGGTGGAAGTGGTGCCGCGCAGCTGACCACCGGTGCCGGTCACGAAGGTGCCGCCGTTATTGATAAAGGAACCCATGATCTCGGTTTTGCCATTGAGATCTACCATGCCGCTATTGAGGGTGATCGTGCCGGTGTTGCTCATCTGCTCGTTCTGGAGCCATTTTAGCGTGCCGCCGTTCACCTCAATGTTACCGCCGAAAGCGTTGACGCCGCCGGCGCCGGTACCTTTGTTGAGATCCAATTCGCCCGCGTTAACCTTTGTTAAACCGGCATAAGTGTTTGCCGTCGCGCTTGCACCATCGCCTAACGTTAGAATTCCGGCGCCAATCTTGGTTAGACCACCGGTTCCAGTGAATGCCCCGCTCGAGAATGTGAAATTGCCGGTTGTGATGTCTATTGTGCCCGTACTATTGAATAGGATTGGCCGGCTCGAAGTGTTGGTGCCACCAGTGATTTGAAGCGTGCCGCCATTAAACGTAATGCCGGTGCCGCTCGCGCCCAACTGTGCGGTTGAGCCGATACTGAGCGTGCCCAGATTGATCGTTGTACCGCCGTTGTAGGTATTGGCGCCGCTTAATGTGACCGTACCTGTTCCGGATTTAGCCAGCGCGCCGGCCCCGTTAATAATGCCCTGGATGGTGAACGTATTGCCGTTGCTGTCGAAGGTTGCGGTGGCTCCGCTGGTGATACTGATATTTCGGGTGGTGCCTAAAGTAATATTGTTAGCGGTATCCTGCAGGGTTCCGCTGCCGGTGAACTGGATGTTGTTGTAAGCGCCGCTCGGCGCCAGACCCAGGCTGGTGGCACCGTAGATTCCAAGAACACCGCCGGAGATCTGAGTGCCGTTCGCATTCAGATTACCGGGAATCGTGCCGGTGTAAGTATTGTTGGTGTTTTGGAGAATCAACGTACCGGTGCCGCTCTTGATCAGTGACCCGCCAGTTCCGGTAACTGCCGGATTAAGCGTGCCGGCGATCAACGGGTTGACGATGGTTGTATCTCCATCGCCATTCACAGTCAGGGTATGAAACTTAATGTCGAAATTCTTGGAGACGCCATCGAACGAGAGAATCGCGTCATCGTTGGTCGAAGTCACGATCGTACTCGCGTCCAGCGCTACGGTTCCTGAATAAGTGGCGGTGGTGTTGGCGGCATTGGTGCCACTGATCGTTTTGGTGCCGCCACCCGGGCGCGGATTGATCACGTTATTGATGATGGTGCCGCCGGTCGAGATGTTGACCGTCGCGTTGGACGAGACATTGTTTTCACCTAACCGGATGGTGTCGCCCATCGACGATGTGCCGCCGTTAAAGGTGAGCGTACCGCTTTTGATGTAGGTCTCGCCGCCGTAAGTGTTCGCGTTGGTAAATTCCACCGTCCCGGGGCCGGTGATAATGACGCCCGGACCGGCGCTGAACAAAAGGTTGTTGGTGTTTACTTCGACATTTGGACCGGTATAAGGGACGCCCGCCGTTCCGGTGGCGATAACGCCGCTGAACCTGGTTATGCCGTTAGCGCCGGCGGTGAGCGTCACGCTGTCATGCAGAGTTAACGACCCCGAATACTCGAAGAGTCCGGCGCCGCTGCTTCCGATGCTCTTGGCGCTGGGCGCGGCGCTGTAATATCGAACGTCCATTGGATTCGCCAGCACCATTCCCGGGGTGGTCAAGAGCAGTGACACCGTGCCCGCGTTGGCCGAGTTCGAAGCCCCTAATGCGATGCGCCCGGTGTTTGTGCCATTGGTCGCTCCGAGCGCGCCGTTAGCCGCAACCTGAACCGTGCCGCTATCTATGAACAGATTGGTGCTGGTGGCATTGGCGCCGGCCCAGGTCGCGCTGTTGTCGGTATTGAAAATTGCTGTGCCGGAGCCTTGCTTGAGCACATCCGTCGAGCTGGTAATCGTGCCACCAAAAGTTGTGGTTCCTGCGCCGGAAACGGTTAGGCGATTTGCCCCGTTAGTGAAGTTGCCGTTCCAGGTGGCGTTTGCGCCGGCGTTGATCGTGCCCGCTCCGGCTAAGGTCACATTGTTGCTGTAACTTTGAGCGTTGGTATCGATCGAAAGGGTGCCGGTATTGAAACTGAGTCCGCCGGTGCCGATCGCTCCCTGAACGGTGGAGGACACGGTGCCGCCGTTAATGTTCAGGCCGACGAAACTGTTGGCGGCGTTGGCAAGTGTTAAAGTCGCAGCACCTGTTTTCGTAAGCGTACCGACGCCATTTACCAGGTTGTTCAGGGTCGTTGTGCCGCTGGTAATGTCGAACGTCCCGCCCCCTGCGTTAATGGTGATATTTGCCGTCGTGCGCGAAGTGCTGCCGGTGATTTGCAAGGTTCCGCCATCGAGGGTAAGCACGTTGGATGCAGCGGTGCTGCCTAACGCCCCGAACGCGCTGATGCTGATTACTCCGGCATTAATCGTGGTGCCTTGATTATAGGCGCTACTGTTATTGGTAAGCGCAAGTGTGCCGCCTCCATTTTTAATCAGCGCGAATCCTCGGTTGGTCGAACCCGTTCCCAGCAGCCCGCCATAAGTGTTCGTTCCGCTGGCAATGTTGAGTGTGAGAACACCGGTTGTCCCAGTGTTCGTCTGAACGAGATTGGTGCCTGACCCCACACTCAAGAGTCCGGCTAGTGTCTGGCTATTGCCATTGAGATCCAAAACGCCGGCCGTGTTCGTCGCACTATTGCCAAGGGTCACGGTTGTCCCGCTTGGCAAAACGTTGCTCCCCCCAAGCTGCAACGTACCGTTCAGAACATTAGTAGCTCCGGTATAGCCATTCGCCCCGCCGAGCGTTAGGGTGTTTGTGCCCATCTTCGTTAGGCCAAACGACTGCGTCATTGCGCTGTTGTAAGTGAAGTTCCCGCCGGTGGTATCGATTCCGAGGAACGAACCAGCATTGAACGTAGCGTTGGAGCGTAACGTGTCGATGTCGGGAGCGGTCCATTGGCCCGCTCCGCCCGCCGACACCGCCATGGTACCGCCGCTGTTGGCAGTGACTTTGCCGGCGGTGTTGTAACCAGGAAGAGCCGCCGTGCTCGTCGCCTGGAGAGTTCCGGCGTTCACTGTGGTTGTGCCCGTGTATGTGTTGCTGGCTCCCGAGGGTGACAGTACGATTGTGCCGGTGCCGTTCTTTACCACCGAATTTGAACTGACCGTCGAAGTGCTGTCGGCGGCGAACCCATCCTTAATGACTCCGCTGATCGTTCCTGAGTTATCTTTGGCGCCCAGGGTGACCGTGCCGGTGTTCGTGAGTGAAGATCCAAAAGCGACCAGATCGGTGTTGCTTCCGTTATTTTTATCGTCTTCCTGGACGATCGCGATGCTTTGAATGAATGAGGTCGCGCTAGGCGCCCCAGCCATCAAGATGTCGCTAGCCACAAGTGTATTGTTTACCGTTAGGTTAAACGTATTGCTGGAAGTGACGGTAACCTTGATCTGAATATCCGTTCCGACATCAACGCCGGTATCGATTCTGGTGCCGGCATTGTTAAGGTACCAATTACCGTCATCGTCGAGAGTGATGCTTAACCGGTTGTTCGTGTTATAACTGGCCGAATTTGTATAGGTGGTGTTGTCATTGAAATAGATACCGGGAACATCGGAAAACGACACCGTGTTGAGGTGAAGCGATACGGTGAATTCATCACCGATCTGAAGCGGTCGTGCAGTGCCGGTCGTGCCGCTACCCGTCGTGGTCAGCGTCTGAAAAACCGACCGCCTAACGGTGTTACCACCACCGGCGACATCGTGAGCGAAAATGCCGAGGGCATTGGTGGCGTAACCACTGTTGAAGGTCCCATTACCGCTACCCAGGGCTAACGAAGAGTTAAAATCACGCAGATTATAAGTGACAGTTCCACCGGCCGCCGTGGACAAAGCCAAAGCGGTGGCCGTGACTGCGCAAAGCAGCCGTGCCGAGCGGGAGGCGGGTTTCAATTTGGGAGCCGGGATTCGAGGCTATAATTGCCCGGTGCGATGACATCAGTTTTGGGTCCGGGTGTCAACGCAAATGTCAGGC